>NZ_JBQKGW010000005.1:0-174370 GCF_052118625.1 Porcincola sp. LCP21S3_C12
GGTCACGGATAATCTGCTCCTGCCACGGGAGAAGCCAGAACCGCTTCCCAGCCCACTTGCCTTTGGTATGACGGAGCATCTCGATAAACTTCACAGCCCGATCTGCCTTGGTCGGATCGTAATGTGAAGTCGGAAGCATGTACTGGGTCGGATGATAGTCTGTGAGCTTTGGCATATCTGCGGGACGTTCCTCGCTTGCCATTACGAATCACCTCCCAGCAGATTTTCCATCTCATCAGTCGGTGCGGTATTCCCCTCATCCGCTATGAGGCGGGACCGGGAAGCAGGCGTAAGACCGAACTCTGCAGCGAACTTCCCCATCTGCTTCATATAGGTCTGTGCAATGGATACCTGTGGCACCTGTTGCCAGTATCCGGAAGGCGTCCGGACGATGGATCCGTGCTGGCTGATGAATTCCTCGGCTTCCTTCCATCTCGCATAGGACTGGCAGTAAGCAGCGAAGGCAGCCATATCAACCTCGGTGAGGATGCCGAGGGCTTCCATCTTCTTTGCGAGCCTGTGCCACTCCTTTCTTGCATCCTTGTCGAGCCACTTCGGACAGGATGGTGCTTTCCGCTCTGGCCTTGGTTCGTTTTCATTCAATTTCCGTTTTCCGGGATTTCCTTCCAGCTCCTTGATTGCTGTCGGAGTCGGCTTTCGACCTCTCGTCGCCATAGGAACACACCTCCTTCCTGCGTGCAAAACAAAAGGACCGCCGAAGCGATCCCGTTCCATGTGGTCTGTATCTGTACGAGAGAAAGAGCCATGCGGCCCTCTCTCGGAATTTTCATTCTAAAATGTAGTGCTACTTTGTAGTGTTTCCGGCAGTGCCGGTGTTAGTTGAATTCCTTCAGCAGGATGGCGTAGGCCAACTGACTTGCTTCATCCTCGGGCTCGATATCCCAGCCCCTGTCATAGTTCAGTGTCATTTCTCCGTTTACCGTAATCGTCAGCTTGCTGATCCTACCGCCGTCGATCCCGTAAGCCTCGCTTGGCTCATCAAAGTGCTTCACTCTGTATTTGCAGACGGTGTAGGTTCCGTCTCCGTTCGGTTCTGCAATGCTTCCCTCACTCCACATGGCTGTCTCCTTCCTTCAGGCAATGCTCATCTTGAAGGCGTGTCCCTTTTCGTAGCCCTTGCCCCAGAGGTCTTTCCGGAGGTTGATCTCGACCATCTCGCCGATGATGCAGCCGGCCTGCTTGAAAAGCCATAAGGTTTCAATGGCGTCGGTTGCCTGGCAGGAGTAGGTGAAGGCCTTGATGCCGTTCTCTCTCATGCAGGTGGTCAGGGCTTCGACATCCCGGTCCCAGATGATGTCGTTGAAGTCGAGGATCTCGTTCTCGTTGTCTCTTGATTTCTCGTAAGCCCTCCAGATCTTGCAGGCGATGTCGCCCTTCGCTGCCATCCGGTCCTTGGCTTCGCCGTAAGCCTTCTCTGCGGCATCCTGCCCCTCGTCGGTTGTGGCCTCCGCGTATGCCTTCCTTGCTGCTTCCATCGCCTCGTAGGTTTCTTCGAAAATGTTCATCATGGTTTTGTCCTCCTTGCTATGTGCTTGTTGCCTTTTCCTTTGGCATGTACATATATCACTCTGAATCCCTTTTATAGCAAGGAAATGTAGATCATAATCTGCACAAGATTCTTGTGCGAAAACTGTGTATCTTAGACCTCGCCCTTCATGATGAAGTTCGCGTATTCCTTCGCATGATCCATGAGGAAGATCACCAGCTCATAGTAGCCAAGGCGGTTAGCAATGCTCTGTACCATCGGCACATCGAACATGTTCGTCTCTCCGGTATCCCGGATTGCAAGGATCTGGTCCCGGACAGTCTTCGTGAACTCCCCGACCAGCAACCGACAACGGTCTGCTCCGTAGGCGACGTTCAAGGAAGACCCGTTGTCCCAGCGGACCATTATCGATCCGGCATCGTCTACCCCGATGACTGTTCCCTTGGTCCCTACAGGCGGTGCCTGTGGATCCTCCATCTGGATCATCTCAACCCTTGCTCCTGCTGGGTAGTGCTCCCGCAGTTCTTTCAGTTCTTTCTCACTTGGAAATCTCATAGTGGTTTCTCCTTTCCGAAGGGATACCCTTCTACCACCTTAAGCCCGCGACTCTCGCGGGTAAGGTAGCCGAAGGCTGTCTCTTCGGTTTATGCAACTCTTCCGTTTCGGAAGGAAGTGTCGCCTGCAAGGTTCCTTGTGAGGATTTCCCTTGCGGTTTCAAACTCGTCCCCGATGAAGCCCATCCGAAGGAGCCAGGTGCGCATCGCGTATTTCGGATTTTCGTGCTGCGGCTCTTTTGGGCTTGCGCTCTTCTGGATCTTCGCCGCTGCAGAAAGGGCGAGGCAAAGCTGGATGTAGCTCTTTAATTCTCCGGCGTGCAGGCCTCCGCGCTTGCCGTTTCCGGCGTCTGCAAACTGGAAGAGGCGGAATTCGATCGTGCCCTTTGTGAAGGTTGCGTGGAGGTTCAGCATGTGATAGCGGCTGGCATTGTAGTGCTCCCTTCTTCCGTAGCTTGCGTGGTTCTCTTCGTACCAGATGTCTGCAAGCTGCTGCATGGTTTCCGGCTTCTTCTTGTTGAGGCGGTTCAGGAATCCCTTGTCTACTGTCTGGCAGTAGCGGTCGATGCGGCTTCTGTCCAGCCGGAGGGCGCTGATCAGGAGGCTCTCGTGGCTTGCCATCAGGTTTGCCAGTGTCCGGAGCGTCTTTGCGTTGTGGCCGTTCGCACCGATGTGAATGTGAACTCCGCACATGTGGCTCGGGTCGCTCTTGGCTCCTGCGTGGCGAAGCTGCCGTACCAGTTCCTGCAGGCTCTCGATATCGTCCCAGGTGAGGATCGGCGTCACCATCTCGCAGGATTCTTCATCCCTTGCTGCCCGGATGCTGGCGTCCCGCTGGAATTTCCATTCCCGGCCCTGTGCGTCCCAAGCGCTCCATGCTCTGTATCCGTTTCGTCTTGAGGTATCCTCGTGTCTTCCGGTTCCGAAGAAGGTGGCGGCAACCTCAGCTGCCCTGCTTCTTGCGATTCCGTACATCTCGACCTCAACTCCGATCGTCTGCTGCTTCATGGTTTCGATTCTCTTCTCTGTATCCTTCATGGTTTGCCTCCTTGTTGGCTTATGTGTTTTCCCTTTTGCATGTGTATTAATCACTCTGAATGGCACTTATATCCAGTCAATTCGGAGGTGTATATCTCACAAAATCCCGGAGAAGAAATCGTGTATTTATTCCGGCTTGCTGCCGTTCCGGAAGGCGGAATTGCCGGTAAGATTCTGAAGCAGGATCTTCCTCGCCGGCTTGTATTGCGGTCCGATAAAGGCCATCCGGAGAAGCCATGTGCGGAAGGCGTACTTCTCGTTGTCTGTCTCTATCGGCCTGCTGCTCGCATGCTTCAGTTCCTTTGATAGCTTGCAGAGCTGGCTGATGAAAAGCGTGTAGGCCTTTGCCTCATCGGCGGTGAGCTCCCGGGTAAACCAAGGAAACTCGATCTTGTTTTCTGTCACCCGGATCCTTGTGTCGGTGATTCCGAGCGCCTTCTTGATGAGGCTGTCCTTGGCGCTGATCAGGTTGGTAAGCGTTCCGACGTTCGCAGCTGAAAGCGGCAGGCTGATCGTGAGCCCGGTCGTTTCTCCCTCAGGCTCCTGTGCCGGCTCTATGGCTTCCTGTACGGTTTCCTGCCCGGGCTCCGGGTCTGCCGGCTGCTCCGCATCCGGGTAATAACCCATCTGGCCAAGTCGAACCATCACCCTACCAAGCTTCTCTTCATCCTCGCAGATGACTGCGCCTTCCTTATCAACCGTGATGTTTCCGATCTTGTAAGCGCAGGTCGGTACGAACTGATACTCGGCTGCCTCTCCGGTGATCGCGGCAATGGCATCCACCAGCGCCTTCCTTTCTTTTCCTGTCATGTTGTAGTTTGCTCTCATGGTATGTACCTCCTTTGGTACGTACATAGATCACTCTTTCGGCGGCACATATCAACTCATTTCTGTAATAAGATTGCACAAAATTAAGTCGTCCTTATCGACGCGAATGTATACGTCTTCGAGGCAGTTCAGGATAATCGGAGCATCCTCTCCCATGTAGGGAAGAGCACGGATCGTGTTGTAATTCACCCATTCGGCAGCATCCTCATAGGACCAGCCCTCCGTATCCATCAGCCACTCAACCATGAGCTCATAGTCATAGACGGCTCTGCCATCATCGGTCACACCGATCAGAGCATCGTCGTAGCTGTAGTTCGTGAGATACTTGACTCCGTCATAGCCATTCTCCAACAGTCGCTCCTCGGCATTCATGCGGATTCCTCCTGCGGCATATCTGCTGCCGCCTCCTCAAACGTGAGCTTCTGGCCATCACGCATCACATACACATCCGATGTCTTGCCACCTTCGTGCTCGATGTATCTCTTGACGATCACGTCGACGAATTTCGGATCCAGCTCAATGCCTCTACAGATCCGGTTGGTTTCACAACAAGCGATCAGCGTACTGCCGGAACCAAGAAACGGATCCAGCACGATACCATTTGTCGCGGAACTGTTCCGAATCGGATAACTCATGAGCACCACCGGTTTCATCGTCGGATGGTCCTTGGAGGATCGCGGCTTATCGTATTCCCAGACCGTTGTCTGCTTGCGATCGGAGTACCACTTATGAGTTCCCTTCTGCTTCCAGCCATACAGGCACGGTTCATGAATCCACTGGTAAGGGCTGCGTCCCAGCACCAGACTGTTCTTTTTCCAGATGCAGCAGCCGGAAAGATAGAATCCGGCGTCCTTGAATGCCTTCCGGAAGTTCAGTCCTTCGGTATCTGCATGCCAGACGTAGATCGAACCATCATCGGCGAGGTTATCATGCATGCAGGTATAAGCTGAAAGCAGAAACTTGTAGAAATCCTCATCGGCCATGTTGTCATTCAGGATCTTGCCTGCTGTTTCTTCAACGTCTACGTTATACGGAGGATCGGTCAGCACCAGATTTGCCTTCTGACCATCCATCAAAGCAACATAGTTCTCTTCATTGGTGGAATCACCACAGAAGACTTTGTGCTTTCCAAGAAACCACATATCGCCGGGCTTACTCATGGTCGGCTTATTGAGTTCCTCATCCACATCAAAGCTATCTTCTTCCACCTCTTTATCGCAGACCTTATTGAAAAGCTGCTCCATCTCCGGAGGCTCAAATCCGGTGAGCGCCGTGTTGAAGTCGGACGCTTCGAGGTCCTTCAAGAGATCGGCGAGCAGGTCTTCGTCCCATGCGCCGGTGATCTTATTGAGGGCAATGTTCAGTGCCTTCTCGCGGGTCTTATCAATATTGACGACAGCGCACGGAACCTCAGTATAGCCAAGGTCCATCGCTACGGTCAGTCTCTGATGTCCGCCGATGATCGTCATATCGGAATTCACGACCAGCGGATCAGCAAAGCCGAACTCCTTGATGGAGTTCTTGATCTTCTCATATTCCTTATCACCCGGTTTCAGCTTTTTTCTCGGGTTGTATGCTGCCGGTTTCAGTTCCGTCACCGGTATGTTCTTTAGGATTGGTGTTTCCATTCTCTTCCTCCTTCATTCGTTTTCTGTGCCGCCAGCTGTTGTAAGCCCAGCGACATCTGTCTGAGCAAAACACCCGTGGCCTGCCCATCGGATTCCGTCCCATCGGCTTCCCGCACCACGGGCAGAACTGCTTTGCACAGGACGCGAGGAATTCCGAGAGGTCAGGTGTTTCAAAGTTCTCATCCATCACGCCCTCCCCGGCACCGCCGGATTCTCCGTACTCGAAAGTCAGAACGTACTCGAAAGTCTGCCGAGCGTGGAATGGAAATTTCTGCGCGAAATTCCAAGCTACTGCCGCGTCATTCCGCGCACGAAAAAACCGCAGAGAAGGCGCTTGTTTCCACGCTTTTCTGCGGTTTTGGTATGTAAATTTGTATCTGCCCGGGCGGGCCTTAACCCCCGGGGTATCAATTTCGCGGATTTCAACGGAAGAGGGGGCGCCGGTCTTCTGTGCCTCTCGTTTTCAGGATTATGACCTCCCCCGCCTCTCTCGTTACTCTGCACAACTTTCCCTGCATTTATTTGTCTTGTATGCGAATTGCCGCAGGCAGAAGCCGTCAGTTATAATAGTTAGAAATATCTGACTGGTGCATTTTGGCACCGTCTCTGCCGGTTCCGGCAAACTTTCCAACCTTTTCTTTCATTTCATATCTATGGAGGTCTACTTATGCGTATCTATCCCCATCTTCATCTTTTCAGCGAGGACTACTTCAAGGTTCTGAATCTCAACCCGGATGAAATTACCATCACCTCAAGGAACACCCATCATACCTGGCGCCTTGTCTGCTCCCAGACAGAAGATCTCATTCTTGTCTATCACAAGCACAAGAACTCCGATCCATTTCATTTCCACACTGCCTGCATCAGCGCAGAAGACGCCGTCCTGGAAATCAAAAACCACGATGCATTCCAGCTAAACGGACGCCGTCCTGTTTTCCCCGTGTACACAAGAACAGGTGTTATCATGCCAAGGCAAAGGCGCCGTCAGAAATGATACACCGGATGGCTGTCCTCTCTTCCGGTCTTCTTATCGTGGCATTTCTTACACAGCGCCTGCCAGTTCGATCTGTCCCAGAAGAGCTTCTGATCTCCTCGGTGCGGAACGATGTGATCCACAACCGTCGCCGGTGTAGCGATGCCATGTCCCAGACACTCCTCGCAGAGCGGATGAAGTGCTAAGAACTTCTTGCTCTCCCGTCTCCACCTCGCGTTGTATCCACGCTTGGCAGCGGACCGGTTCTCCTCCGGGTGCATTGCCTTGTGCTTCTCGCAGTACTTCTGTCCCGGTTCCACCAGCTCCTTGCAGCCTGTATGCCTGCACGGGACCTTTGGTTTGTATGGCATCACTCCACCTCCATTCCAAGCTCGGTGGCTACCGCCTCATTAATCATTCTCATCTTATCGGTGCTAATTACTCGACCGACGTAAGTACCCAGTGCCTTCTTATCGATCGTGGTAATCTGCTCAGCCAGAATGGTCGATGGTGAAAAGCCGCTGTGATATGTAGCCGCTATCTTTATTTCATTTGGAAACAGAAAAATATGCGTCGGCAGCCATCTCTTCTTTCGAGACGTCATCGGAAGAACCGTCACTGTCTCTGCATGCGTATTTCCAATATTGTTACTAACGATCAGCACCGGTCTGCAACCACCCTGCACGGAGGTGTCAGAGTGATTTCCAAGTTCTGCAAACCAGATCTCCATTCGCTTTGGTGCTCTATGTAAATCCTCCTCCATCGAATTTCTCCCATTAAAAAAGACCGGCAGGTTTGATCCCGCTGGCCTCTTGCCGCTTTTTCACAATATCAATATACCAGTTTCCACAAGGTAATGCGTCCAACAGATTACTCACGTAACTCATCTCATCCTAGGGGTAAATTTACTGTAGCCCAACAGACCGAGTGCAACAACTCCCAAGCCAACAAACACCCATGGCCATGCATGCATTCGCCCCATCTCCTCTTTCTCGAATTCACGGCTTTCAGCATCTGCTTTGACGGAGTCCTGCCTGCACTGGATAATTTCCTGAAGATATCCCTCGCGTTCCTCCTTAGTCAAATCGTCTCGCTGCAGCTCCTTTTCACATGCTTTGATGGTCGCGTCGTTCTGCTCGTGTACAACCTTCCTGGAGTTGATATCTGCCTGAATAACCTTCTTGCTGTAGTTCATGTCATCTTTAGCGTTCTTAAACAGCTCGGTCCAGTAATTATCCTCTTTCTTCACACTGCGCTCTTTTGGTGCTTCTTCTACAAGATCGCCACCCACCTGTGCGACGACCACAGGGTTCTCAATTTCTTCATTGGTAATGGTTTCCTGCATGTTTTTCTCCTTTGTCATCTTCGTTAAGAATCTCGACAATCCGCTCAATCTTCTGATTGGACCTGTCATCAGTACATTTCAGTAGTTTCGCAAATTGGATCATTGCTTCGAAACGGTCAATCTCGTTTTCTGTGTTTGCCACTTCAACAGGAGTATCCTCTATCTCAAAATAGGTAAGCAGTCTCCGACTTTTTACGTGTGGCTCGTACTTTTCCGGATATTTCTTCAGCAAATAGATAGAAATACCTCGAAGCCGGTTTCCATAAGCAAAATTCTCTGCCATTGATTCCGGTATCCTGATTTCCACGTATACATACTCACACTGCTCGTCTGGCATCGGATATCCAAGCTGTATGTCAAAGCGAGCATATAGATTCAATGATGCCTTCTCCGCAGCCTCCCGAATATCCTGCAGATAATCAACGGCCTTAATCGTAGGGTCTGCAAACTCAATCTGAATTTTCTTCGTTACCATTTTGCTGACCTCCTCTCTACATGTAGAGTATCACAGTTCTATACCTTTGTAAATAGCATTAATGTTATTTACATTGTTTCTTTCGCTTTACCGATGACTCTTGTTATTTCAACATTTAATTGTTAATATATTATTGTAATAGCTTCATTAATTTAAAGCTTTAATCTTAATTGTATGTGAGGTTTTATGCATGGATACAATAGAAAATGGTAAGGCCTATGAGCAAGAGCTCACCCGTATCTTCGACAACTGCAACAAGTATTTTTATAACGGAGAGCTACCGGACGTCATCATCACCTTTGTGCCGACAAAGAATGCACATGGCCACATGACCGTGCGGCCAGTGTGGGTCTCCCATGATGAGAACGAGGACAAGGCAAAATATGAGCTGAATATCAGTGCCTACACCATCGACCGCTCTCCCGACGAGATCACAGCTACCATGCTCCATGAACAGGCGCACCTGTATAACATCATTCATAACATCCAAGACTGCACCAACATGGGCAGATATCACAATCGCAAATTCAAGAAAACCGCAGAAGATCACGGCCTTATATGCTATGAATACAGCAACTACTACGGCTACAACAATACCCGTCTCACGGAGGCCGCAAAGGTGATCGTTCACAGCAAGATTCGGGTGAAGCAGTTCGAGCTGAAGCGGGTAGAAAATCCCCGGGCGGGAAAGACGCTCATAAAGCTCGTCTGCCCGAACTGTGGAAACTTCTGCTACGTGACAAAACGACAGCTCGATAGTAATTCCGTCCTCTGTGGCAGTTGCAAACTGCAGATGACACCAAAAAAGGAAAAGAGCCACGATGAGTAATGTGCTCACCGTGGCTCCGTCTCAATCCTTCCCGAAAAGAAGAATCTGTAGATGCGTCAGTGCCCGATTTTTTTTATTGTAGGCACTGGACCGCTCAATGTGGAAATGGTCGCAGATGTCGTAGACAGCTCCGGTCATCCCGATCTCATCATCATAAAAAGTCTGCAGCGTATATTTCTCGTCTTCAGAGAGCTGATCCCAGGCAGGCTGAAACCAGTCCATGTACTCGACTGCCTGCCGATAGCGCTCCTTCAAAACATCGATCTCTTCGATAGCAGTAAGGATCCGTTCCTCTCCTGCCTGTGGGTTATGACTGTGTGGCATCCCGTCCATGGTCGGACTGCCAATACCGGTCATTCGATTCTTCTCCTCGATGATGTCTTGCGCCGTGTTATTGATGATAAATTCCATGCTGTGATAGTCCTTGATAGCTGCGACCGTTGCCGATCGCTTATCTAGGTACTTCCAGATAATAGACATAAGTGCTTCCTCCGATCTTGGAAAGTATCAATAGTTCCTCGGATTGGCCTGCTTTGTCCTGCTTTGTCATTCTTTGTCCTATCATGTCCGGATTATTCGAGCCGTGCCTTCACAGCCGCGATCAGATTTGCCTGCGTGGTATTCTTGCTCTCAAGTGCCGCCAGAATATCCTCATCAACAGTGTCCTTGCAGATGATGTGGTGAATGGTCACTGTGTTCTTCTGCCCCTGCCGCCAGAGACGTGCGTCCATCTGCAAAACATGTTCCAACGACCTGACCTCGCTGAAGTAAATCAGGATATGTGCACCGCCTTTCTGAAGATTGAGACCATGCCCAGCACTGGCAGGTGAGATAAGCCCAACATCGATCTTCCCCGGCGTATTCCAGTCCTCGATATCCTGCGATGACCTGATCTCTCGCGGATGATATCCAAGATCCGTGAGCCGCTCCATGATTCGTTCCTTATCATGCTGGTACCAGACGGCGACCAACACAGACTGGCCATTTGCCTGTTCCACGAGATCCTCCAGCATATCCAGTTTTCGGTTATGGATCACCGAGTAGTTCCGATCCTTGTCGATGTAGATCGCGCCGTTAGCAAGCTGCTGAAGTTTTCCGGACAGCACCGCTGCATTGGCAGCATCGACGGTTCCTTCCTTAAGATCCAGAACCATCTCCTTCCGGAACTTGTCATAGAGCTTTCGCTCCTTCCCGTCCATCACGACCTCATGCTTTACATCGACTTTGTCCGGCATATCGAGAAAATCCATCGATTTCATGCTGATCGTCATATCACTGATCTTCTTGTAGATAGCCTCTTCTGCTCCCGGCAGCGGCACATAGTTGTAAATCACACCGGTGTAGGGATTCATAGCACCGGGGCGAAAATATGCCTCCCGGTACCTGCCGATAAATCTTCCGAGGCGCTTCCCCATGTCGAGGATAGATACCTCAGCCCACAAATCAAGCAGCCCCTGCGGTGTCGGAGTCCCGGTAAGACCCCAGATCCGTTTGATGTAAGGTCTCACCTTTCTGAGTGCCTTATACCGCTCGCTCCTCGCATTCTTGAAAGATGTGATCTCGTCAATAACGACGGTATCGAACGGCCACGGCTGATGGTGCTGTTCCAGATATTCCACCAGCCATTTCACGTTTTCCCTGTTGATGACGTAGATATTTGCTCTTGTTTTCAGGGCTCTCACCCGTTCTTTGCAGCTTCCGGTCATCACCGACATGCGCAGATCTTTTGTGTGCTCCCACTGATCTTTCTCCTGCGGCCAGACATCTCTGGCAACACGAAGGGGCGCAATAATCAGCACCTTTCTGGATTCGAAGGAATCGAACAGAAGGTCGACAATGGCAGTCAGGCTGATGATCGTCTTTCCAAGACCCATGGTCAGAATCAGCAAAGCAACAGCATGCGTTTCCACAAATTCCACGGCATACCTCTGGTAGTCGTGGAGGTCATCGCGCTTTAACATTCTCATTCAATTCTTCCTCCAATGTTTTCTGCAATGTTTTCTGCAGTTTTTCAAGCAGCGCCGGACCATCAAGGTCGGTGAATATTTGGAAGCGCTGGCTTCGAAAAAACTCCTCCAGTTCCCGGCATTCATCTTTGGCGCTATTGTCTTTCGGATATCTGGCCCTTTTCCTGTACGCCCGCTTATAATCCCTTGCTGCCTGAAGGATCACTGCATTGCCGAGTCTCTTATAGGCATCCATATGGATCTCACTACTCATGGAATCTCCTTTCCGATAATGCCTCGCATCTTCCCGGTGATCTCCGAGATCGCCCTCCGGTCGGGATCCTTCTGGCAGATCAGGTCTGACAAAGCAACAGCCTCGCTCCGGAGCCCTTCCATCACCTGCTTATGGTGTGCGTGGTCCTCGCTGATCAGCTCGTTCAGCTCATGGATACATTCCTCATCGTCTGCATGCTGCAAGTCAATCTCGTTCATCCACTCCACAACGGCTTCCTTCATCTCCTTCCCCATGTGGGTTTCGATAAGATACAGGAGGTCCTCACCGGAAAGGACCGTGGCGATCGTTCCATCCTTCAGTGTGATCAGGCTTCCCATCCTCTGCCTCCTTCCTGTACTGCCTTGATAATGCCGGGAATCTGATCCGGATCGTCCAGCACGAACACCGGAAAACCAAGATGGCGAAGACGGACGTGTCTTCGGATCTGAAGTTTTCTCGGTTTCTGGCCCGGGGATTTCACCTCAACAAATCCGACGTGGCCTCCCGGCATCATCACCAGACGGTCCGGCATACCATTTGTGGTCGAGAGGAGTTTTATCGCCCAGCCTCCTGCCGCTGTCACCGCTTCTGTCAGTTTCCGTTCCGTCTGCTTCTCACCCATTTCACGTATTCCTCCCATGCTTCATCAAAAGTATCGAGACAGGCTCCGCAGGCACCGTGATCACAGAGATAGTTGTAGAGATAGCCATGCCAGCCACGGATCTTACTGTTCTCGTTTCTCGGGAACTTCTCTTTATCTTCCTTCATGTCCCTCGCAAGATCTCCCATCGGGGTGTCGTCGTCGATATGCTTCCTCGTCATATATGTGTAAAACGTCATCTCAAATCCTCCTCGTGAATTCATCACCAAATGTATGAGTGTAGGTCGTGCAGATACCCTGCTATCCCCTCTCCTATAGGAAAAACTGCTTTTTCTATACATCGCGTAATTCGGTCAGGTATCTGCACGACCTACACGAATTGTCAAAAAACCTTATATTTACGGACTTTGACGGACCTTTGCGCGAAACATCGATCTACACTGCCCTACACCGAACTACATGTTTTTGTGATGGAACAGCGCCTCCTGTCCCGTCACGATGTATAGGAGTGTAGGTCGTGCAGATACCCTATTACCCCCTCTCATATATGAATAACTAATTTTTCATATATCGCGTAATTGGGCCAGGTATCTGCACGACCTACACGAATTGTCAAAAAGCCTTAAATTTCCGGGCTTTGATGAACCTCTGCGCGTTTTGCCAATCTACACTGATCTACACCGATCTACACACTTTGGCGATAATCAGTCGTCCATGAAATCCGTTTTCACCCGGATGCCGCGAACCAGAACACCCTTGTTGGTACGCTTGCTTGTGATGCCACGGTTCTTCAGTTCCGCATAGAACTCTGCCTTGTTACGGATGAACTCGCCAATCCTGTCGCAGTACGTACGATAGCTGTCATACAGATCGCCGGACTTTTCAGTGAGGCCATCACCCAACTCGCAGCAGTCCTCCATGAAGTTCGTCATCCAGTCGTTCTCTGCCCGGTACTCATCGATGGCATTCTGAACAACGCTCGGACGCTTCAGATGGCATCCGGCATCAATGACTTTCTTTGCTCCCTCAATCACCCATGCAAGGATTGCAGGGCCAGCATGGTCGACAAGATAGTCGCCGTAGTTCTTGATGTCGCTCTTGCCGGAGAATGTCGCATGAAAAGGAATGACCACGAGTCTTCTCCATGTGCCGTCATCGGTTGCACCCACACGAGGCAGGTGGTTGGTATACAGAACGACTGTGTGTGACGGGATGAACTCGCCCGGGTCCTTGAACTTCTTCTCGCCCTGAATCGGATCGGTCGATGTGATCTGCTTCAGGATAGAGGTGGACAATCTCTGCCCTTCTTCGAGCTCTGCCGCGATCGCAAGGCGCTTACCCTTCAGCTCTGTGATTTCCCACTTCGTATTGCGCCGGACCCCGACTGTCAGGGTGTCTGCCGATATGGAACCGGAGTAATTTCCCAACACATGCGCGATCGAGTTGAAAAACGTCGACTTGCCGTTTCTTCCTCCACCAATTGCAATGTAGAGAGCCTCATTGAAGATGTGCCCGACAGCGGCAAGCCCCATCACCATCTGAACGTAGTCGATGAGCTCCTGATCGCCGAGGAAGGTCTTCTGCAGCATATCGTCCCAGAGATCCTTTCCCTTATCACCGGGATCACACAGCGCCACTTTCGTGAGGTAATCCTCCGCCCTGTGCTCCTGCCGTCCTGCCATTCCCTTCCGAAGATCATAGGTGGCACCCGGGGTATTCAGAAGAAACGGATCCGCGTCCAAATCTTCAAATTTGATGTGGACCATCGGCTGCGCAGCAGTCATTGCAGAAGACACATAGCGCATGTTCCGGCGCTGCATGACGAAAGCGCGGTAGCTAAGCGCATGCATATACTCCTGCAGGAACTTTAGCAGATCCCCATTCAGGTCCTTTTCTGCCTTCTTCCGATCATTGATGAGTTCTTCCGTCACACCCGCATCAAGCAATGCCTGTTTTGTCTTCAGTATCATGAGATCAGCATCCGCAAGCTGCAGATCGAGGAACTCCTCCGTCGCGCCGACCGCTGCCGGTGCGGAGATATCCCAGTTGATGCCGTTGTAGCAAAGGAATCCTGTCTGCTCGCAGAAACGGAGTACATCGCCATATTCATCGGCCAGCACCTTTGCCTGCCCAATATCGGAGTAGTCCGGCGGTTCAAGGCTTCCTGCAGGCCCTTTCGGTATCGCCTGATTGAACTTATCGGGCGGGATATACCCGGGCTGAGAGGATACCTTCTTCTCCCACTTCTTTGCCGAGTGCCAGATCTTCGAGAGCTCGTCATCCGAAAGAGGCGGATTACATTTCTCCGCCTCTTCCATAAAGATCCTGTGCGCCTCCTCACCGCATCCGTAGCGCTTCACTACTCTTCCGGCAAACCGGCTCATCGTCGCATTCCGTTTTCCCTGCGGGATCTCCTGTGTCTGGCCATCGATCGAGTCAGACTCTTCAAGGAATTCCTCGATCGTCTTCCCGCCTTCGTGCCAGACCACGTTCTTCGATACCGATCCGTAAATGAAACGGCCTGCATCGAGGGCGTTGTCGTCAAAAAAAGGATATTTCTCCTGCACGGTATGCTTCAGAGCGGTGTAGACATCCGGGTCGGTGTACTTGTTCGTCCGGAAGTAGATATGGAGCCTGGGTCTTGCACTCTTGCCGTCCTTTGGCATGTTGTTGTGACGACTCTCGGTGATACCAAAATCGACATCCGAGAACTCGTTCGCCAGCTTCTCCGGAGTAATCCAGTCAGCCGGGTCATCGGAGTGATCGTTGTCACAGTCCATCGGGATGCAGTCAGCTTCGATAAAGTTGCTGCTGCCGCGATAGCTGTTCTTGTACTGTGCGCAGACATGATCTTTGGAAACAGCCGCCCGGAGGGTGTCCTCCGAGCTGACCGTAACCGCATTCGGATACCTGCAGTTCTTCTCATCGCCGATGCAGTCGGCTGTAAAAATGTGCATCTCAGTCATCAATCTGAAGTCCCTCCTCTTCCAGAGTCTTGACGGCAAACTTGAGAGCCTTCACGAGGTTTCTCAGGTCATCGTCTCCGGTTGCGACCATCGTCACACCGCAGCCGATTCCGTCCTTATCCTTATGCTCCGACACCCTGAAGCCCTCTCCCTTCGGATTGCAGATGTGGATGTAGGTCTTGGTGTCTTTCTCATCCCCATCCAGCGTTCCGGTCGTTCCTGCGCTGACCTTGAAAATGGAACGTTCACCGTAGACCTCGCGTCCGTAAACGGACATCAGGTCCTTCCCTGCGTCAATAAAATCTTCGCTAACACTAAACATATAAAGCCTCCTTCGTGGCTGTTGCTGGTTTCCGACAAGCGCTCTTGCTCATCTGATAATCAGCGGACATTTGGAGGCTGTTTTTGTGATGAGGAGTGAAAAAAATTTCAAAAAGTTTCTGAGCAACCACAGAACACCGGAGTTTCTTCCTAATAAAAACAGGAATACAACTCCGGTGTTTTGCTGTGTGACCGATCACAAATGGGCAGAATCTGTCCGCTGACAGTTGAAAGTGCCAGAAAAAAATATCTCCGGAGATTGCAAAATTGCCGCTCAAATGTCCGCTGATATGTGAAAGGAGCAGGAAACAGCCAGGTAATGGAGGGGCGTCAGAAAAAAATTTCATTTGGCATCACAAAATCGCCTCCCAAATGTCCGCTGATAGGTGAACAGGTGAGAGGCAGTAACCGATAAACGCCAGAAAAAATATTTATCGTCTGGCGTCACAAAATCGCCTCTCAAATGTCCGCTGATAGGTGAAAGCAACCGAGTAAAGGAGAAACACATGAAAGGTAGAGCAAGGGACAGGCCCGGAGCGTTCCGGGTATTACAGGTACTTACCAATAGGTCAAGAAAGGATCAGGGCAATGGCAAAAAGAAAAGAGAATCCCCTTCTGATTGAGGGGCTCCGCAGGATCGGCAGAGAATGCATCGATCTCGCAGAAGCATTAGAAGGAAAGCCTTCTGCGGAGGAATCAGATCAGACAATTTTGGAAGCGGAATCTTCTGATAAAGATGTGACGGAAGAAGCCGTCAATACCCCTCCCGATGAGCCGACTTCAAAGGAAGAAGTCGCGCAGACAGCAGACGAGACGCCTCCTGTCAATGAGGAAGCAGCACCGGCTGAACCGAAGAACTACACCTTCGAAGAAGTCAGAGCCCTTTTTGCAGAGCTCTCCGATGATGGCTACACCGATCAGGTGCGGGAGATCGTTCACAACCACGGTGCTGCAAAACTGAGCGATATTCCCAAGAACGAATATGCTGCGGCAGTCGCGGAGGCAAGGGCATTGAAGGGAGCGGATGCCAATGGCTAAACACGCATATCTCTCCGCTTCATCCAGTGCCCGGTGGATTGCATGTCCTCCCTCAGCGCGGCTCTGTGCCGGTATCCCGGACAAGTCGAGTCCCTACAGCATGGAGGGCACCGACGCCCACTCGCTCTGCCAGTATCTCGTTTTGAAAGCATTAGGCAGGAGGGCCCGCGATCCTACAGAGGATCTGACATTCTACAATGCCGAGATGCAGTCAGCTGCCGAGGGCTACCGTGATTTTGTGATGGAACAGGTCGAAGAAGCCCAAAAGCTCTGTGCCGATCCGTTCGTTGCTGTCGAGCAGCGGCTGGACTTCTCCCGTTGGGTCCCGGAGGGGTTCGGAACCGGTGACTGCGTCATTGTTGCAGACGGACTGATTCACATCATCGATTTCAAGTATGGCGTCGGCGTGATGGTCAGCGCTGAAAAGAATACGCAGCTTATGTGTTACGCCCTCGGTGCCTATTACGCCTACGGGACCCTCTATGACATTGACGTGGTGAAGCTGTCAATCTATCAGCCAAGACGCGAGCATGTCGAAACCTATGAGATGAAGCTCTCCGATCTTCTGACCTGGGCCGACAAGGTTCTCGTCCCTGCTGCCAAGCTCGCAAGAGTCGGCGAGGGCAAATTCACAGCAGGACCCCACTGTCAATTCTGCAAGGTCAAGGCCACCTGCCGTGAACGTGCAAACTACAACATGGAACTTGCCAAATACGAGTTTGACAATCCGGATCTGCTCTCCGATGAAGATATCGAAGAGATACTCCAGAAAGTCGACCAGCTCGTTTCGTGGGCAGGAGACGTGAAAGATTACGCACTCGATCAGGCCCTCAACGGCAAGCACTACAGAGGATACAAGGTCGTGGAAGGCAGGAGCACACGGAAGTACAGTGACGAGCACAAGGTCGCTGCCATCGTCGAAGCTGCCGGGTATGACCCGTATAACCAGAAGCTCAAAGGCATCACAGCGATGACCTCAGAGCTCGGTCGAAAAAGGTTCAACGAGCTTCTCGGAAGCTATGTTTACAAGCCGCAAGGCAAACCGGTTCTGGTGCCGGACTCGGATAAGCGTCCGGAATTCCAGACTGGCACCAATGATTTTATAGAAACCGCCGATGGCGCAAAGAACGCCGGAAGCACAACCATGATGGACAAGACGTCCAAGGAGACAATATTATGAATAACCCGCTCAAGGTAATTACAGGCAAGAACACTCGTTTCAGCTATCTTAATGTGAACGAGCCGAAAAGTATCAACGGATCTACACCGAAGTATTCCGCATCCCTCATCATTTCGAAGTCGGATACCATCACGATCCAGAAGATCAAGGCAGCAATCAAGGCCGCATACGAGGAAGGCGAGGCAAAACTCAAGGGAAATGGTAAGTCCGTTCCCCCGCTGGAGAACATCAAGACTCCGCTTCGTGATGGCGATATGGATCGTCCGGATGATCCGGCATATGCAAACAGCTATTTCCTCAACGCAAACAGCACTCGTAAGCCGGGAGTCGTTGACGCGAACAACAACATCATCCTTGACACCTCAGAGCTGTACTCTGGCATCTACGGTCGCGCAAGCATCAATTTTTATGCCTACAACCGTAATGGTAACCGTGGCATCGCCTGTTCTCTCAATGCGCTGCAGAAGCTCCGCGACGGTGATCCGCTGGGTGGCCATGTCAATGCAGAGACGGAATTCGCCGGACTCGATGACGATAACAAGGTTGATTTCCTGAACTAATCTGCTGCTCCATACATTCTCCTTTGGGTCCCCGGAACTTATTTTCCGGGGATCTTTTTTTTTTCTTGGCATCACAAAAACAGGCCGCAAGTGTCCACTGATAGGTAAAGGAGGTAAAACACGTGGACAAAGAAAAGATAAGGAAGCTGTCAATCGATCTTGAAACTTTTGGTGCGAAGGATCTGAAGAAATGTGGTGTATATCGCTATGCGGAGGATCCTACATTCGGACTTCTTCTCTTCGGTGTCTCGGTGAATGACGGGCCGGTCAGGGTCTATGTCATCGTGCTTGGCGATGAACCACCAGACGAGATCCTCGAAGCGCTCACGGATAATACTGTGGAGAAATGGGCCTATAACGCAAGTTTTGAACGCGTCTGTTTATCCGTCTGGCTCCGGCGTCATCACCCCGGTTTCTTCAAAGGCTATGGTTCACCGGGTGATTCCGTGAAAGGATACCTGGATCCGACCGGGTGGAAGTGCTCCCGTGTATGGGGAGCATATAACGGACTTCCGATGTCGCTCGATGCAATCGGAAGCGTGCTGGGGTTAGAACAACAGAAGCTGAAGGAAGGTAAGGACCTCGTCCGGTACTTCTGTTCTCCCTGCAAGCCCACCAAGGCAAACGGCGGTCGGACAAGAAATCTACCGGCAGACGCCCCTGACAAATGGGAGCTCTTCAAGAAGTACAACCAGCGCGATGTTGAGGTGGAAATGCAGATCCAGCAGCGCCTGAAAAAATACCCGGTACCGGATTCTGTATGGGATGAATACCACATCGACCAGATGATCAATGACCGTGGCATTCTCTGCGACATGGACGTCGTAGAGAACGCGATCAGAATTGACGCAAAGACGAAGGAAGAGCTGATACAGCAGCTGCAGCAGCTGACCGGTCTTGAGAATCCGAACTCTGTCGCACAAGTGAAGGATTGGCTCGCTCGTCAGGGTGTGGTGATCGAGTCTCTTGGCAAGAAGGAAGTGGCAGCCCTTTTGAAGGGTGATCTTCCGGACAATGTCCGTCACGTTCTGGAGCTCCGGCTGATGCTGGCAAAGAGCTCCGTGAAGAAATACCAGGCGATGCAGACCGCCATGTGCAGCGATCATCGCTGCCGGGGAATGTTCCAGTTCTACGGTGCCAACCGCTCTGGCCGCTTTGCCGGGCGCATCGTGCAATTACAGAACCTGCCCCAGAACCATATGCAGGATCTGGAGCAGGCAAGAAACCTTGTACGTCACGATAACTATACAGCTCTGGAAATGCTGTATGACAATGTGCCGCAGGTCCTCTCGGAACTGATCCGCACTGCCTTCATTCCAAAGCCGGGAATGAAGTTTGTCGTTTCCGACTACTCTTCCATCGAGGCCCGGGTCCTTGCCTACCTTGCCGGTGAAACGCACACGATGGAATCATTCGCAAAGGGTGAGGACCTGTACTGCGCGACCGCATCAGCAATGTTCCACAAACCTGTCGTAAAGCATGGCATCAATGGCGAGCTCCGGCAGAAAGGCAAGATCGCAACGCTGGCCTGTATTGCAGAAGGTCAGCCAGTCCTCACCAATCACGGTCTCATTCCGATTGAGAAGGTATCGAAAAATGACCTTGTCTGGGATGGCGAGCAGTTCGTTCATCACGACGGGGTTGTCTGTCGCGGAATCAAGGAGGTGATCACGTATGACGGACTTACAGCAACAAGAGACCACCTCGTATGGGTCTATGGGAAATCGGAGCCAGTACGATTTGGAGACGCTGCCGCCAGCGGCGCACGTCTCGTCAAAACCGGAAATGGTCGGACACCAGTACGGCTGGGTGAAGATCATCTCTCCCGAGAAGCGCTGGTCGAAAAACTGGAATCACTGCTATGTTCTTACGCAGTGTACCGGATGTGGATCGATCCAATGGCAGGATCTGAACAATCTGACTTCTGGACGATCGAAGGGCTGTCAGCACTGCTCGCAGCCCCGGCAGATCCCGCTTTGGCTGGATCGGAGGCTAACAGCCGCCAAGCAGCGGTGCACGAATCCGATGGATCCGGAATACCAGAATTATGGCGGACGTGGGATCCAGTTCAGCTTCTCTTCTATCTTGGAAGCAGGTCTGTATCTTATCGATACCTTCGGACTTCCGGATCGGGAGCTGGAGATCGACCGGATCGACACGAATGGAAATTACGAGAAAGGGAACCTGCACTTCGTAACCCATCAGGAAAACAACCTGAACAAACGGACAACTGTGCTGACCAGATTCGAGCAGATCTACTGGCCTTACTCCTATCCGGTGGTGATCCGGAAACTGTCCTCCGGAAAGACCCGGGGCGAGATCATTCAGGACGCGGAGACAGCCGTTTTCGAGCGTCGGAAGAACTGGAGAAACATCCTCGCACGGCTCGAGTTTATGACATACGAAATGCCGGACGACATCATCGTTTTACCGTATCGGGGAGGCTTGTCCACAACTGCGGCTATGGCGGCAGTGTAGGTGCTCTGAAAGCTATGGGCGCTCTGGACATGGGACTCAAGGAAGAAGAACTGCAGCCGATCGTCGCTGCATGGCGTGAGGCAAATCCCCATATTGTGAAATACTGGTGGGATATTGACGCGGCAGTGATGAAGGCTGTGAAGATTCACCTGCCGTCTCAGGTCGGGCTGGTATACATCTGGTATCAGTCCGGCATGTTGTTCATTAAGCTGCCCTCCGGTCGTCGTCTCTCCTACGTCCAGCCCCGGATCGGCCAGAACCAGTTTGGCAATGACTGCGTCACCTACATGGGTGTCGACCAGCAGCACTGGGATCGGATCGAAAGCTACGGTCCGAAGTTCGTCGAGAACATCGTGCAAGGTGTAGCTCGGGATATCCTCTGCTATGCCATGAAGAACCTGCGCGACCGCTTCATCGTCGGACACGTTCACGACGAACTCATCATCGAGGTGCCGGAGGATGCCAGTATGCAGGAAATCTGCGATATCATGGGACAGACACCAGATTGGATGCCGGGACTGCTGCTTCGGGCGGACGGCTACGAGTGCTCATTTTACCAGAAAGACTGAAAACAGCTCCGGTGGAGGTTTTGATCCTCTGCCGGAGCCATTTCTGTTTATGATTCACTTGTTGCTTCTTTTTCAAGATATTCTTTCCGAAGCTGAGACAGCGTTTTACCTGTCTTGGCGTCTACTGAAAAGGCATAGTTTTCGACAGATGACCATCTGTACACTTGCTTCAGCCATTGCTGTATAGATTCTTTGGTATTGTCGGCAAACATGACTTGACCATCCTTCTGGAGAATGGCCTTCTGATCTGTTCCCCTTGCGATGATGACGTCACCCTCTTTGACGATTCCCCACTCAAGCATCTTATCAATTTTCGGAAGAGATCTTCTGGATATATCCTTCTTGGCCCCTTTGGTCATAGCAGGCTGGTCGGCTACATTCACATAAAAGTCGTCATACTCGGTAACTGGAAGTATCTTGTCTGTGTGAATAAAAATCTGGTCTCCGATTTTTGTTGGCCATAGCCGGTAGCAGCTGATATCCACCTGATTGCTGTTCAACCACGCAACGGCAGAAAGAGTCTGATCGTCATAGTCGCTGGCCACAAGAATGATTCTCTGCGACTCGTTAAACGATGTCACGCCATTCCTATCAAGAAAGTTACTGAGTTCCCGCTGTGCAATCTCGGTTGATGTCAGCTCGCTGTGTTCGTTGAATTCAGATTTATGCTTCTCAACATACGGAGCAAATACATTCTTGATCAGTTCATCGGTAGATTTGATCGTTGCACAGGAGGCAGCATAGCGAATCGCCTGAAATTCCAGAGCTTCCTTCCGGGCTTCTATATCCTTCTTATCCCGCTTGATCTCAATAAGGACAATATTGCCCTCATTGTCGATGGCAGTAAGGTCACTCCTGCCATTTTTCGCGTCCCTAACCTGCTGCCCAACAATCAGTAACGACTCCTCGTCACTGCATATCATATCGGCATTCTTTCTGAGAACTTCCTCAATATCGCTTTCCTTCCAGCCGATGTCAGTGAAGGTTGTATCCTCAATTTTGACTGGCTGTTTTCCGTTTAACAGGTCCATTATAACTATCCTTCTGACCTATGCTATGTTTACTTGATAACTCCGAGAATCTTCAGCTGATCGTCTATTTCCTTCTGAAGCATATCGATCTCTTCATCATCCTTCTGAATCTTCTGCAGCACCTCGTCCAGATCAATCTCCGGCTCTTCTTCAGTGGAGTCAACATACCGGGGAATGTTCAGATTGTAGTCATTCTTCGCAATTTCCTCCATTGTGGCCAGATGCGCATATTTTTCGATATCTTTTCGATCAATATATGCATTGAAAATCTTATCAATATCCTCTTGGCGAAGGACGTTCTTACTCTTCTCCTTCCCAAAGTCCTTACTGGCATCGATGAAAAGAATGTTACGATCTGCCTTCTGGTCCTTTTTCAGGATCATTACAATTGTCGGAATAGAAGCACCATAAAACAGGTTCGCAGGAAGGCCAATGATGGTATCAATATAGTTTTTCTCAACGAGGGCCTTGCGGATCGTTGCTTCTGCTGCGCCTCGGAAGAGTACGCCATGGGGAAGAACTATTCCCATGACACCTTTTTGTTTATCGAGGTGATATAGTCCATCCAATAAGAAGGCAAGGTCGGCCTTAGATTTTGGCGCAAGCACTCCATACTCTTTATACCTCGGGTCCTTCAAATAGGTTTCATCTGCGGTCCATTTCTGTGAGTAGGGTGGGTTCTCAACCACCGCATCAAACATTCTGGGATGGTCGATTCCATATTCATCTGGTCCGTCTGGCCAGTCACGCCCTAATGTATTTGCATTGCTCAGATGCATGTCCTGATATGCCACGTTGTGCATTATCAGATTCATTCGAGCAATGTTGTACGTCCCGGTATTCAGCTCCTGACCATAATACTTAACTGCGCCTATTTTATCTGAACCTTCAAGGCATGCACCTACCGTCAAAAGCAGTGAACCGGATCCGCATGTGGGGTCAAACACGCTGAAGGAATCACTTTCCACCTTCTTCCCGTAGGTGACGATCCTTGCTATCAGAAGTGAGACTTCGTGAGGTGTATAGAATTCTCCGCCTTTCCTACCAGCGCTGGCGGCAAACTGTTTTATAAGATACTCGTATATTTCCCCAAGAACATCTCTGCCGTTCTCGCCAATATAATCCGTGCTATCCACCAACTTCACTATACTGCTTACAGACTTGGCTCTTTCGGCTGTAGTCGTACCAAGACTGGCACTCCCAAGATTCACATCATTGAATATACCCTGAAAATCTGCAGAAGCGTTATTATTCTTAGCTGCCGCCGAATTGAAGTTATCAAACATTGACTGATAGGTCTCAGGAGTAATAACCGAATCGTCTGTCTCCTGTATGATCTTTTCCCACATATATTCAGGCTTGATTGCATAGCCAAGTCCACTGACAAGATCATCTTCAAAATCAGCCCAGCCTGTATCAAAGTTTCCTCTTCCCTCTTCTCTCACAGCTCTATCGAAGGCAACAGGAAAAGCCTCATTTTCCTTTACGCTTACAAGTTTCTGGCTGATAAGGTAGTCCTCCTCTTTGAATGACAGAAAGCGATAGAACATAAATGCCAGAATATAATTCTTATATTCTCCAGCAACCATCGTTCCTCGCAGGTTATTTGCCATGCTCCAAAGGTTGTTTTCAATTTCTTCTGTAGTCATAAATGGTTCTCCTATCAATCATTTACAAACATGTTTTGTAACAAGCCCTGTTTCAATTCTTTCAGATCATCACACTTACGCTGATGAAGAGTGATAAGGCTGTCGAGTTCTGAAAAACATTCACCGATTCTCTTTTGTTCTTCCATCTTAGGAATTTTTATAGGCATCTCTTGGGATGGTTTTAATGTAAAGTGTTTCATCGTACCACCAGCAGATGCAGTTTCAAAATAGTGTTGAGCATTCAGTGTTTCAAAATAGGTTTTAAGATATTGTCCATCTAAGCTATCCGATGCTGAAGTTCTGGCATACAAAACTGCCCCACCCTGCACATAAATAGGGCTATCAGAAGAATTAAGCATTGTTTTACCTATCTCACCACCACCATTAAAAAGAACATCTCCTTTAGCAGGTGCTCCCGTTTTATTCTTGTAAAACTCATATCTTTCATGGCTAATAAAAAGGACTCCACTGGCATCTTCATTTGTAATGTCACTTGCCCTAATATATGGAACTCCAGATTCACTCCACTCAGCATTTGGAATTCGTGCACTATCCTTAATTTCAGCAAGCTCTCCCAACTTACGCTGTTCCCAAGGAGCAGAAAATCCGGGAAAGCGTATCTCCGGAACATTCTTACCGTTGCTAGGGAACATCTTTTGAAGTAATCCCTTTTTGAGTTCTTTTAGATCGTCGCACTTATGCTGATGAAGGGTGATAAGGTTGTCGATTTGTCCTAAATACTCTCCAATTCTCTTTTGCTCATCGATACTTGGCAACATGATTGAGGTAGATTTAATGTTCTCTGCATTTATATTTGTATTAGCAGACTGCTGTACAATCTGTCGCAACTGAGTCTTAAAAGATTCTGACTGATAAAAATAACCAAAAAACTCATTTGTAACTTGTTCCATATCGAAACGAAAATCAATTAAGTAAGAGCCAAAAATAGCAGGAATATCCTCATATACAATGCCATAAGTCCCAACAGTTCCACTACGAACAATCAGAAAATCACCTACCTCTGTTTTAAATGCTTGGTAGTCTTTTTCTGTAGCATCTATCTTGGGCGTATCTTTAAGGATAAGCTTGTTTTCAGTTAAATCTGTTCCACGAAGCAAATAGTATTTTTTGTTCTCGTTATAATCTTCAGTTGTATAGAATCCCTGTTTATGAAATTTGGTTATTTCTGAAACCTTACGCTGTTCCCATTCATCAGTAAATTCCGGAAATCTAATCTTTGGTACCTTTTTTCCCATCTTCATTTACTCCTGCACGAGCTTATCTGCGATTTCGTATACTGCATTCCGCAGAGCGTTTCTGTATCTGAGTCTCCGCAGATCCTTAACCTCGGGATCCATGGCGGTCTCTGTGTACCGCAAGGAGCCCTTATAGACCAGATCGCTCATCTGTCCAGAATCATCAAGGTCCTGCTCACCATATTGATGGCTATCTATAAGACTCAAGAACTCGTCCTCACTGATGACATCGGCGATTCCCCACTTGCTCCGGAAATCTTCTATCTGCCTACCTATCAACTCACTCTTAGCATCTTCAACCACTTTCTTAACATCAAAGCCCTTATATGGATATTGCATGCGGGACTCAGGTGTCGGATAGAGCCTATCATAGATTGCATCCGCAGCCTTTTTGACTGTCTTCGAAAATTCCGGACTCTCCAGTCCATCGGCAAACTTATGTATAGCTTCTCTGGTCTCTTGGGCTTTTTCCATTTCCTCGTCATGAACCTCGTTCATGAGTTTTTCGACCAGTTCTGTCAAATACCCGTAATCTACATAAACGTCTTTCAGGTGAACCACTGTGAGATCAATATCCGATGGCGACACTTTTTCCTGCTTGGCAACAGCATGTTTCAGTTCATTTGTCAGCGTGGTGGACAGGATCTTGCTCTCATCTTCCGTCATTCCGAGATCATGTATCAGAGCGTCAGGGTTATTGTAATCATATCCTTCCGTTGTTCCGTCCTCGTTCTCCTTGAACGGATACTGTTTCAGCTTTGACAGATTTGCATTATATTTTCTCAGAGTTGCGACCATCTTCTGCTGCTGATCGCTGTCTGGCGGGATGCGGGTGAAGTCACTGGTCATCTTGCGCAGCTCCTCCGTGAGTTCCTTTGTTTCCTGCAGCAACTCTTTGTATGGCTTTGCAAGGATATCTTCCGTTCCGTCGTTACCCGGACGATTTTCCGGAGGCTGCTGATCCGCATTTTCCAAGCAGGAATATTTCTGCAGAGCATCATTCATCAGAGCTTCTGAAAGTTTAGGCCACCGATAATTGACCACCTGTCCCCATGGCTTATCCTGCATATTGTGGATACGGTTTGTTCTGGAATATGCCTGAATCAGACTGGCTCCTCTCAGTGTTCGATCTACATACAAGGTATTGAGTTCTGGTGCATCAAAGCCTGTCAACAGCTGGTTTACAACAATAACGATGTCCAAGAATTGTTTATCATCGGCGCTTCTATCCAGTCTTGATACCAAATCTTCCCGATAGCCATCGACGGTTTCCATCGAGAAGGCTGTCCCGAATTCCTTATTGTAGTCATCTATGACTCGTGACAGAGAATCGTTATTCTCCACCATGTCATCTCCATTGCTCTCATCTGACGAGAAGGTGATCCCGACTTTGAGCACGAGGCCGTTTGTCTTGGCGTGCTCCGCATTTACCCTGCGAAATTCATCATAATACATGAGAGCCATGTGAATGCTGGACTTGCCGCCACCAACGTGTGTGGTAAGCAAAGCATTATATTTTCCTTCATTGGAGCGGTTCTCCCAGTTCTTATAAATGTCCTCCACGATGGCTTTGACGTGCTTAGGGTTGTTATCAAAAATAGTCTCCTTTGTAGACAGCTCGTCGTCCATCTCCTCATCGGTCATATTATTAATCTTGTCTTGTATCTTCTCTTCTGACCAATCAGGGTATTGTTTACGGTAGAAATCCGGCAGTGCTTTCTCATAAAATTCCTTCTTTGGGACGGTCTCTTCAAAGTCCACCTTAAATCCAAGCACGTTCTTGTCGGCTATAGCGTCCCGAATCGTATATGAGTGAAGGCACTCCCCAAAAATATCGCGGGTCTTTAGATGATCTGGACCGTCATCAAATGACGGCGTGCCCGTGTAACCTATCCAACCGGAGTGCGGGAACTTCTTCTGTATTGTGGCAAACTTCTTAGTTCCGGTAGATCTGTGAGCCTCATCGACAATAAAGATAAAGTTGCGATCTGGTGCCTTAAAGCCCTTTCTGCTCGCCAGCCGCTCCAGTTTCTGAGTGGATGTGATGATAATATCATTTCTCTTCGACTTCAGTCTGGTAGTGAGCTCACCAGTATTCTTTGTGTTCGTCACCCTGCCGATGTCATCGTCATTGCTGTACTCCGGATCGTAGGCACGATACTTCTCGAAGGTGTGCCGAGTCAGCTGCTTTCGGTCGACAAGAAATACCACCTTGTCTACTCCGGGCAGCCTGCTTGCGAGCCACGCGGTCTTAAAGCTCGTGATGGTTTTTCCGGATCCGGTTGTATGCCAGATATATCCAAGCTTCTCTACTCCCATATCGCCGGGTGCTTTCTTCTTGATTTCATTCAGCACGGCCTCGGTGGCATAAACCTGATAAGGACGCATGACTCTAAGGCACTCTTCATTTCGGGTGCCGTCAAGGATCATATAGGTTGTGGACATCCGATGAGCGGCTGGAATGGATAGAAAGTAGTCCGCAAACTCCCGCCATTTATTGATGCGGGTATGCTGTCTGTCATTTTTCTGCCAGTTGAAGGCAAAATCCTTGTTGAAGTGGTCTGATGTAGTATTTGCCATGTACTTGCAGCTGTAAGGTGTCATGGCAACAAGGATCTGTAGCGTAGAAAAGATGTCGGTATACTGCCGCTCAGCTATGTACTGGTGCATCTGATTCAAAGCCGTATTCACGTCTATGTTCTCGGCTTTCAATTCGATCTGAATGATGGGAAGTCCGTTGATAAGCAGGGTTACATCAAATCGTCGACTTGGCTTTCCGATGATCTTTGCCTGACGCTGTATCTGATTGACAACCTGATAGACAGTATTCCCAGCGCCAATCTGGTCTTGATCGAAAACGGTCAGGAAAACATGCCTGCCATCATCCAGATCTACCTCCACCTGAGACACTCCGTTGTAACCATATAAAAATTGCCCGGCCTGATATGGTGTTGACAGGTTTTCAATGATCTTCTTTACCTGAGCAAATTCGGTGAAGCTCAACGGCCTGTCCAGCTTGTCCTGATTGTTCCTGTAAAGGATATCAGCAAAGTTTTCCCATAACTGATCGGTGGTCTTGATATCCTTTCTGTATTCCCACAGCTTTGTTTTTGTCACATGGGTCTCGTCGGACTCTCCGATTTCGCCCGTCGACAAAGCTTCTATTAGCTTGTCCTCAAAATCCAGCTCTCCAGCCATTTATTACCTCTGTCATTCTTTGTCTATTTTTTGTCTAAGCTTTTCCAATACATACTGCTCTCTTAATACCAAGATCTGTGATCGCAGGTAAGTGAGGTGTTTCTGTTTAAGATAAATATCCCCGATCTCACGCTGTTTTCTTATATCCGGCAATCCGGACAACGGTAAAGTCATAAGCTGTGAAATGGCGATCTTCTTAGCTCCAAGGACGTGCTTTTCGAGAACCCCCGTCTCGTTGAGTAGAAAAAGAAGATATTTTTTATCTATGCTTTCATCCGGTATAAGAGTCACGAAGTTCTGTGTGATCAGGAATCCTGAATGCTGCTCTGATACGATTGCTGCCTTTCTGGTGATCAGGCTAAAAACAAGATCCCCTTCTTTTATCGGCTCCATGTCGTCCATGGTCCTCACCTGGGTTACTTTGGATAGATCCGGGTCGGACTCAGCACCTGCAAGGTCTGTCAGGATGTCATCTGCTGTGTAGTAATAATATGTAGGAGCCTTATCATCTCTGCTGACATTTATTCGATGCTGCGCAACACCGGCTTTGATGGAAACCAGCTTCTGCATCTCGATTGGCTCAGTTTTACGCATGGTCTCTACCTCATACTCCTTTAAATCTCTTATTTTCCAGATCCCATTATAACTTAAATATCTGCCGCTATAAAGTCTTTGTTGTAATTTGGTACAATTACGGTCTGCATTCTGGCATCCGCATCGCCAAGTCGTTGTCGGTTTTGGAGTTCTGCTAAATTACATTTAATAATTTACACTTTCCTATTGACACCAATGTGTGTCGGCAGTATATTTAGAGTGTAGATGATATCTGTAATTTTCGAAAACTTCAAAATGAGGTATGCCAATGAAAAGATCGACTGTTAGAGAAAGCCCGTCAAACACGTCAAAGGGAATCGTTTACCACTGTCCCTATTCAGGAAAGCAGTGCCCGCTTCATAAAAGCTGTCATGTGGTGACGACCTCAAAGCCACTGCACGAAGCCCTGAGTGTGAGACAGAAATGCCCCGCCAATGGCAAGCGGGAAATCGAAATTCAGATCGGTGAAGCCGCCTGATTTCTTCTAAAAACTGAATATTGTTGTGATACTCGCAAGTAAGCCACTTTGATGCGCTATGTTGCAGACCAGCTGACAGACCGGGGTTCTCCCGGCTGTCTCTCTCTGTAATCAATGCATCAAAGTGGCTTTTTGTTGTGGACGAACAAGGCTTTGGCCCGATTCCGGAAACGGACCTCATGCCCGTCGTCTATATCAAGAAATCAAACCACTTATAGGCCTTCGGTTAAATGGGTCGCGTCGAAGGCTGCACCACTGCTCCAATTGTCCCGTCCTACTGCAGATAGGCGGAGCACACGTCAGGCGGAGCAGATTACTGACGACCCGGGCTTAGCTTCGTGTGCTGGCCTAGCCACCGTTATCGAAAATCGGGTGAATCCCGATGGGTGGCAAAAATGAAAAAAGTACATAAATTGCGGTCGCTCCATCGTGTTCACCCCACCACCAAAAGAGGCGAACATCATGGAAAAGAACGTAACTATTGTTAAAACCGAAATCGTAACAATCAACACTCCCGAGGGCAAGCCGTATAGCAGTGTTACTCTCGAGACACTTTCAAACGGGAAAGTGATCCGCAGGGCACCTAAAGGCTATCTGCTGTTTCCTGTCAGCGTCGAGACAATGATGAGCTGGCATTTCCAGTCTCTGGACCCGAGGCTGATCACAACCTGGCATAAGGGCAGCAAGGTCGAGCGCAGCTACATGTTTCCTGTCAAGAAGGATATGTATTACAAGTTTATGCGGCCTGAATGGCGCGAGGTGAAGAAGCATGAGCGCGAGTGCAAGTGCATGGTCACCGGCCAGAACGGTGTCCCGATGCGTTGCCCGAAGGCATCCTGCAAGGGCTGCCCGAATGCTGGAAAGAAGATGGAGCTTTGCGCCCCGATCCCTCTCGATACCGTCGCGGGTAACATTGATTGGCTCGTGCACAACGGGTTCGACTCGACCAGCGAAACTGCCATTGGCCATGTCATGAGAGAGCAGTTCCTCGACTATCTGAAGGGCATCGAACCTAAGCTCCCGAAGATCGCAGTTCTTCTTGATATGGGCTACAAGGCAAAGAAGATTGCGGCTATGCTCGGTATCAACAAGAATACCTTGTATTCCGACATCAAACGGATCAGAAGACTCTGGAAGAAGTTCAACGCAGACTAATAGCACCGAGGGCGGTACAGCATCACACCTGTACCGCCCTCTTTTCATACCTTCGTGATGGCGATCTGCCCGTCCTTACACTGGACCTTCACCTTGTCACCAGCTTGGATGCCAAGCTCTTCCAGCCATTTGCCAGTCAGGTTGATCTGCGGATACTCATGGTATCTGGATTGCAGTCCATGATAGGTAGTCTTGGTTCGTGTCCCGACGGTGAGCGTGCGTTCTTCTTTCATTGTAGTCCTCCTTGGGATGATCGTGTACCGAGCGGTACAAAGATGTGAGAAATGTGTCCGGCATGGATTACCGGAAGATGTGTCTACCGTACCAAAGGATGAGAGTGAGCGCAAGCACTATTTCTGTCCGGTACTTTTATATATGCCGGAAAGAGATGATCTCCTCAGAAAAATAAAGAAGACAGGCGTCATACCCCGGTGGATGTTCCGAAGCGTGATGCCTGTCGTGATTATGTGTGAAAATTGATGCATAAGCACCGATATTGGGATAACGCATTCATCATGTTTCTATTCAACCGCAATAAAAATAGGCTATAACCGAATTGCTACTTGGATAGATGAATACAGCAATTGCCTTCCCCTTTACATCTTCTTTCGGGTCGTAAAGCATTCCTTTGCTTCCGGCTGAATAAAAATTATCTTTCTGGCCGGGATCCGGCTTTGGAATTTTATTATAATCCGTGTATTCCGTCCCACTCCATGTTATTGATTGGGTATTATCTTCACTCCCATCTATTGAAGTCCCTTTACCACATAAGAGCGCATTGCTGTTCGTTACCTTGTTTGCCTCCGCAAAAGTCAACAGTTTCCCATCAGTCGGATCATAGATATAAGTCTGATCCTTAGATTTTGAATCAAAGTCAGTATCCATCAGCTTATAACATCCCGCTGCATAAGCGGGCCTGAGGTTTGCAAGATCGACTGCTTCCCTGCTCTTTTCCATCTGAGAGGTGAAGATCGGAATGCTGATGGCTACGAGTACAGCAATAATGGCGACCACGATAAGGAGTTCTGCAAGGGTGAAGCCTTTTCTATTCTTGTTTATCAGTGTTCGTCTCCTTCCTTATGTTTCACGGAGTAATCGTACTCAACGGCATATTTATATCATCCCAGCTGTAAAATGTAGGATTTTTTATATCTGTACCCTCAATGTAATAACTTGCTCCACTGCTGAAGTGCAAATAGCGAAGCCTAACGGCCCCTTTTGCGGAGCTGAACGGCCGCAATGCGGAGCGAGCGGCCAGCCCTTTCCCACCTGATGCTCTGAACTTCTACCCTCATAATGGAGTTATGCCGCGATTGTGCGGTAAATACTTCATGAAGGAGGGCAGATATGCTCGACTATAAAACTATCATTACCCAACGATACGCCCTGCACATGTCCGGACGTCAGATTGCTGACACCCTGGGCGTAAGCAAATCAGGAGTCAATGACTTTCTGAAAGCTTTTGAGACATGTGAGACACTCTCTTATCCGCTTCCCAAAGGAATCACCAACTACGGGATTTACAGTCAGGTCTATGGAAAAACTGATCCCGTCTGTGCTGACTCTGGATTTGTAATGCCGGATTACAGTTCTGTTGACAAAGAGCTGACAGGCCGGAAGAACATGACACTGATCTTTCTTTGGGGCAGATATAAGAATCAATGTATCGCCGATGAGGCTAAGTTCTATTCTTACAGGCAGTTCTGTTCCAGATACGCAGACTGGATTCAGAGCCACAGCGAATCACTGCATTTAAACGCAGTGGCAGGTGAAAAGCTTGAGGTTGATTTTGCCGGTAAGACTTTCGAAGTAATCGACAGCCTCACCGGAAAAGCCCTTACGATTGTTGTGTTTGTATCAGTCCTTCCATACTCGCAGTACATCTATGCCGAGGGAATGCTGTCCACGAAGGAATCCGACTGGATCTGTGTCAACAACCACATGCTGGAGTTCTTCGGCGGAGTAACCCCGCTGGTAGTCTGCGACAACTGCAAACAGGCTGTCACAGCGAATAAGGACTGGATCGAGCCTGAACTCAATAAGGATTACGCTGAATGGGCTGAACACAATGGTACTGTAATCATGCCCGCAAAAGTCAGACGTCCCCGCTACAAAAGTTCCGTTGAGAACTCCGTCGGGATCCTCGAAAAGGGTTTCTTCCACGAATTGGAGGATCTGCAGTTTTTCAGCATTGAGGACTTTAACAGAGAACTTTGGATCCGGCTGGATAGGCTGAACAGGCGGACCCTTGCCGGTAAGGATTACAGCCGGCATGACAGATGGCTGGAAGAAAAGAATACTTTATTGCCCCTTCCCTCCGTGCAGTACCAGTACACGGAAAGGAAAGAGGCAAAGGTATCCAGCGACTTCCACGTACGCTTTGACAATGCTTATTATAGCGTGCCGTATAAGTACGCGCATAAATCTGTCCTTATCATGGCTACAACAGGTACGGTGACGATAACATCCCGCTCTGGTGAAGTACTCTGTGAATGGCCCAGAGCACACAGCAAGGGTCTCTGGCAGACAAACCCGGATCATCTTCCTGCCGGATATAAGGGTACCCTGGAATGGAATGGGCCGTATTTCAGGCAGAAGGCGGCTGCTGTTGGTCCTTATACCTCCCAGGTCATTGAGGGGGTCCTGTCCAGCCGTAAATACGAGGTCCAGACCTACCGCCAGTGCGTCGGCATCCTTGGATATGCGAAGAAATACAACAAGAAAACACTGGAAGAATGCTGCCGCCAGGCAGTCGAATCAGGAAGAGTGTCTTATACCTTCATTCGGAACTCTATTCCAGGTGTAGCTGCTGAAACAATGGATACCGCAGACACAGCCAGGATTAACGAAGAAAAGAATCAGGGTGCGTTTCTACGCAGCGCGGAAGCCTCGAACTTGAACAGACTCCTGGCAAGAAGCAGGAATCTCATAAAACAGGAAGGAGGCTGTACCGATGACAACAGGTGACGCACTCCTTCTGGATATCGAAGCACAGATGCAGGATATCGGACTTCCGCTGATGGCCAGGAAACTTGACCAGATTTACCGGTCCCCAGATTATCTGACCCGCGATAAGCTAAGCCTGATCTCGGATATCCTTGCTCCTGAATACCAGGACAAAACGTCCAAGAGGCTTAATAACAGGATGAAGACGGCAAAACTGATCGGCACACCCTGCGACATCAGAAAGTGTACCGATAGCAGTACGAGGCAATACACACCGGCAGGATCTCCTCGGATTCTATCTTCGTTGAAGTTTATTGAAGATGGTCTGAATGTCTGCATCCTGGGAGCATCAGACAGTGGAAAAACGTATCTAGCCAAAGCAATCGGAGTAGCTGCATGTGAAAAATACCGTGTCAGTTATAACCGCTGCGATGAGTTCCTTTCAGGGCTTGTCACACTTAAGCAGAGAGACTACGCAAAATACGAACGCAGGATAAGGAAAATCTTGAATTTCCATCTTCTGATCATTGACGACTTCCTGCTGAATACAGTCACCGATGAGAGGGAGATCAAAGTCTTGCTGGAAGTTCTGGAAAAGCGGATTGAGTTGTCAAGGAGCACGGTCGTCTGTTCCCAGAGGGAACCAGACAAATGGAAGGCCATGATCATGAACGATGCAGTATCTGCTGACGCAATCCTCAAGAGGGTCACCAAGCATTATATCGTGATGATCCAACTGAAGAACTGAATTAGGGTTATCTGGAGGGCGGCCGTTTTGATCCGCCAGGCGGCCGCTGGTCAACGCATCAGTGGCCGATGCCCTCCGCAAATTGCAGCTGAAGATAATGACGCCGCAGAATGAATTATTAACTTTCTTCTGCATCTCCTTAAGTGCGCTCATGTCAAACCCTGCCTGTTTTGCAACCGCTTTCCACATCGTGCCAATATCCATCTTATTTGTTGAACCATTGATGCTGACTTTTGTTCGATCAGCAGCTTGTAAGCCGTTGTTACTGGCGCTTAGCTGGTAAACGCCACCATCGAGATAAGGAGACAAGCCCACTCTGTTACCACTTGTTGACTTCTGGTAGTTATAGAGCATCAAGACAATCGCTGTTCTTGGATCCGTTATTTGAATGGTACCGTCAATCATCGATGTCGCCAATGCAGAACGAAGCGTACGGCAATTATCAACATCTACTGCTCGTCTGCTCTTCTCCAGCTGCTTGCTGAAGATCGGAATACTGATGGCCACGAGCACAGTAATAATGGCGACCACGATGAGGAGTTCCGCGAGGGTGAAGCCTTTTCTATTCTGTTTATTCTGTTCGCCCTTCACTTGAAACATCCCCCTCTTGCTCAATCAATTCCAACACACAAAGATTGCGGAACAACTGCCATCTGCCTCGATGTAGCAGACCCAGAACGGATAGACACGATCTGAGAGGAAGGTCGATCCATATTCGAGATCATCATCCACAGTCCACTCAGATATCTGTTTAAATCTAGGTTTACGCTTTCCACCATCACTATGATACTTATATAGCTCTTCCGAAAGGATCCCACCGGCACTATGTCTGTATGTAACACCCTTTATTGCAGTTGGGTCACTCTTTGAATAGCCGAGGTCTTCGATCTTCCCTGTTTTACAGTCATACAACAGGTAGATGCGGCCATCCATAATTTTCTCATTTCTTACCTTCTCTAGTTCACTATCGTCTGCTTCATAGTAATACTGTACTGAAGCGGAAACAGCTGCTCTTGCATTTGCCTGATTAGTTGCAAATCTCGCCTTCTTTAGCTGCTTGCTGAAGATCGGAATGCTGATGGCAACAAGCACAGCTATGATGGCAACCACGATAAGGAGCTCCGCCAGTGTGAAGCCTTTATTCTGTTTTCTCTTCACCTGCGATCACCTCCTCCATTTTGGTTGACAAGAAAATCAAATCATCTCAGATATGAGCACTCCAAGATATGCTCCATATATAACCAGTACAACTGCAGCAATCAACGCTCCCGCTGTGAAGGATCTTTTCTTTCTCCATTGCGCCTTGATAATTGTCGTCATTAACAGGCTGAGCACAATGCCAAAAATAATGCCGCCGACATCATAATGCACCTTCACTCCGACAATGAGCGATACGATCGCAAGAACACAGCCAAAGACACTAAGTGGGAATTTCTTACCGGACGAATTCTTTCCAGCCTTATTCGACGAGTAAATATACCCGCCTTCCGGAAACTCCTTTCGAAGCTTGGAGATCGGCGTCCAAGACCCCGATCCCTGTTTCACCAAGGTGCTGTCATTAAGCGTATGCTCCCGCATCAACCGGCAGATGTTGTCCTTGTCACATGGGCCGAAGTCATGTCCGTTCAGCATGTAATGCCAGCCGAGGGAGTTCCGGTACTTCAGCCCAGCTGTCCTATATTCTTTTTGCCTCTGGTCTCGCTGGTACCAGTCTCGTTCTTGCATCCCCATAGTACTACCTTAATCCCAGTCAAACAGACCGGTCAATAAAATCAGTTCAGAAAAATGACTTATTGTGCAATCAATTCGCGCACAGGTTCATAAATCCGTGGAAAATAGGCTATTTACGCGCAAATGTGTAGGCTCTCGCGGAAGATCTGACCAGAGATAGATGAACGTCAAGAAGTTGACCTTCAACCATTGCGCGGAATAATTTGAATTATGCGCGTAGGTTCATAAATCTGTGGAAAACAGGCTATTTACGCGCAAATGTGTAGGTAGGCACAGAGGGCATGGACAGGCGCGCGTAATAGCTTATGATATGAAGAAACCCTCCAGATTGCTCCGGAGGGCGTTCAAAAATGCTAAGCTATTATTTATTAATGACCAGTACCACTACCAGATCCTGTACTTGACCCATCTTTATTATACGAAGCATTAGTACCGTTATCCTGAGGTGTTACTTTCACTCCATTAGCAGAAATGGTTACGTTAAATTGCTTAATAGCTCCGGTTGCCGATGCTCCGTAATCTATCGCTGCTACATCTGTAGTATTATTATTAACTGTGAAAGTACCCTTCTCAACATCGTAAGTTCCGCCCTTTACTGTATCATCCTCCAGATATTCTGCTGAGGCTGCTGCGTACGCAGCTCTTGCGTTTGCTTGGTTTGTAGCTCTCCTAGCCTTCTCGAGCTGTGCTGTAAAGATCGGAATCGAGATCGCCACCAGAACGCCGATGATTGCTACAACAATCAGCAGCTCAGCAAGAGTGAAGCCTTTTTTGTTTTTTCTCATTCTTTTTAACATTGAAATCTCTCCTTCTCACTATGTTATATAGGATGAAAATAGCTACTTGGGTTGTTTTATATCAACCCCACTTAAATGATACTTTATACCATGCGAGAGGTTAAATCAAGCTTTGAAATGCCGGAAAATAGCCAATCTTTGTTGGGTGTTTCGACGGGTTATACAAGATCGTGAGTTTCCTTTTTCAGGCACTTTACATCATATTGTACATTGTAAACATTGGCATATAGATAGCGATGACGATAAAACCGGCGAAGATGGCTAGGAAAACGAGCATCGCAGGTTCGAGACGGGCGAGCATGTCCTTTGTGGCGGTGTCTGATTCGCTTGTGTAGAAATCGCCGATGACTTCGAGGGTGTTGTCGAGGTCACCTGTCTCCTCCCCGATCGCGCACATTTCCTTAAGGGTGTCAGGCAGGCCGTCGACTTTCCGGATACATTCGCCGAGCGGGCGTCCTTCCTCGATGCGGCCGGTCATATCGCTGATCTGGTTAGAAAGGACGGCATTGTCGATTGTTTTCGCTGTAATGTCGACAGCGCGGTCAACAGTCAGGCCGGATTTGAGCAGGATGCTCATGGTATTGGCGAACTGTGCCGCTGCATTCAGGCGGTGTAGTTTACCGATAATCGGTGCACGAAGCTGAAATTTGCCGTGGATGATGGCGCCCTTCGGTGTCTTGTTATAGAGACAGATGAAGACAATAAAACCGACAATAATAACACCGATCAGTGCCCAGTATTTTCCGAAGAAGCGGGATATATTGATCAGGATCAGGGTGATGATCGGGAGTTCTCCTCCGAGTTCATCAAATGTTTTTGTCAGTGATGGCACAACCATCGTCATAACAACGATCAGAACGATAATGGCGATCGCAACAACAAAGGCCGGGTAGCGCAGGGCGGACTTGATTTTGTTCATGGTCTTGTACTGCCTTTCGTAGTAGACAGCCATTTCCTCGAAGGATTTATCGATATTTCCAGACTCCTCCCCGGCCTTGATGGTTTCAATGAAGGTGACCGGAAGCTTCGGGCAGTTCCGCACCATGCTGGTCGAAAGGGCACTGCCGCTGGAAACGTCCTCGGCGCAGGCCAGGAGCATCCGGCGCAGCAACTTGTCCTCCGTCTGCTGGCCGATCATTTCCAGGCATCTTGCAAGCTGGATGCCGGACCTGAGCGTGATGGAGATCTGTTTGCACATGACAGACAAATTCTTGATATTCAGGCGGCTCCCGATTTCTGCATTTAGGATGCTCTTGCTATCCTTCACCTCAGAGATGCTCTCGATAACCGGCGCTGTCTGACGGACTTTGTTGGCGGCTTCCAGGACGGTCGCAGCCTGCACGACACCCTTGACGGCCATGCCCTCTGGGGTGCGCGCCTTATATTGATATGTTGCCATATTCTCAACTCCTTATTTTATCCCGAAGACCTGCTCCAATGCCACGCACTGAAGCTCCTCCTGGATTGCTGGTCCGCCTTGTTAAAACATCAGCTTCTTTTGAAGGTAGGCTTTGTCATTTGCGGCTTCCAGCGCGGTCTTCGAGTCGATGGAGCCCTCCGCGACCATGCGAAGCAGACAGTTGTCCATCGTGATGGATCCCAGGTTTGCAGAGGAAAGCATGCTGGAGTACATCTGCGGGGTCTTGTTCTCACGGATCAGGTTGGCAATTGCAGGGGTATTGATCATGCATTCACATGCAACGATACGTCCTTTGCCTCCTTTCCGGATAAGCAGCTGCTGCGACAGGATGGCCTTGAGCGTGACAGAGAGTTGCATTCGAATCTGCTGCTGCCGCTCCGCCGGAAATGTATCGACGATTCTGTCGATGGAATCGGGTGCGGAGTTCGTATGCAGCGTGGCGAACACGAGATGCCCGGTCTCGGCGGCCGTCATCGCCGTTTCCATAGAGGCGTGGTCACGCATTTCGCCGATCAGGATGACGTCCGGGTCTTCACGCAGAATCGCGCGAAGGCCTGCCTCGTAGCTCTCGGTATCGGTGCCGATTTCGCGCTGATTGATGATGCATTTGTCCATCTTATAGATGTATTCAACCGGATCTTCGAGCGTGATGATGTGCTCCTGCCGGGTATGGTTGATCTCGTCAAGGATAGCCGCCAGCGTTGTAGACTTGCCGGAACCGGTCTCGCCGGTAACCAGGACGATGCCCTTCCGGTATGTCGGAAATGTCAGTGCGGCGGGCGGAAGTCCAAGCGAGCGCAGATCCGGGATATGGTCACTCAGGATTCGGAGCGCCGCGCTGATGTGGCCCCGCTGACGATACAAATTGATACGAACGCGAGAGCCGGCGATGGTCCGCGCAAGGTCGAGCTGTCCGATCTTGCCGAGATGCTCCTGCCCGCCTTCCTCCAGCTGTCGGGCGATGGCCAGGCAGTCCTCATCGGTGAGCGGCTGGTCGGTCAGATCCACAAACCGCCCGTCCAGCCTGCCTTTCACCGGTATGCCCTTCACAATATGGATGTCGGAAACGCCGCCCTGGGCGCCTCTCGCCACGATTTCCTCAACATTCAGCATATCTGGTTCCTTCCCAGTCAGTTGCTATAACCTTCCATGCCATGACAAACGCAGTACCAGCTGTGTCCACAACCTGTGCATGTCTTTCATGCCCAAGGCCTATACAGCGCTGCTCTGCAGGCTGACGTTTGTCTGCCAGCCTGTATCAGTCTGTCACCAGGATGGTCCTGCACACTTCCTCGACCGTCGTAATGCCCTTTTCGACGAGCTGGTCAGCGTTCTCGCTCATGGACACATAGTCCTCCGACTTCTGACAGAGCTCACGGAATGCAGTTGAATCTGCTCCACTGACGATGCTGCGTCTGAGTGCGTCGTTCATGGTCAGAATCTCAAATACGCCAATCCGCCCCTTGTAGCCGGTATTGAAACATTTCTCACAGCCTGTCCCATGGTAGTACACGCGCCCATCGTACTGCTTCAGCTGCGAGATCTCGAGGTACTTCGGATCCGGCGTGTAGGCTGTCTTGCAGTCCGGACAGATTCGTCTCAGCAGCCGCTGGGATATGATGCCCCGAAGCCCTGCCGCAATCAGGTAGGGTTCCACGCCCATATCCTTCAGGCGGTCGATGGCGGTCACGGCGTCCTCAGTGTGGATGGTCGTGATGACCAGGTGGCCGGTCAGCGCCGCGCGCATCGCGATCTCGGCGGTCTCACCGTCGCGGATCTCGCCGACGCAGATGATATCCGGATCCTGGCGCAGGATTGCTCGGAGACCTTCTGCGAAGGTCAGGCCCACTTTTTCATTGATCTGGACCTGGGTCGCCCCCGGGATATTGAACTCAACCGGGTCCTCCAGCGTAATCAGGTTTACATGTTCATTCAACAGCTCCTTGATGATCGTAAACATGGTCGAGGTCTTGCCGCTCCCGGTCGGACCTACGATCATGATGACGCCGCTTGTATTTGCCAGAAGCTTGTCGACCTTCCGGTTGTCGGAATCGAAGATCATGCCGATCCCCTCTCGGGTCAGCATTTTCTCATTCTTGCCGAGGATACGGATACAGACCTTCTCGCCGTAGATCGTCGGAATCGTGTTGACACGCATCTCGATATCGCGGCCCTTGAGTCTGGTCGCGATGCGGCCGTCCTGCGGGACCCGCCGCTCGACGATGTCCATGCGCGCCATGACCTTGATGCGCGAGATCACGGAATCCTTGATGTCGCCCGGGATGGTCATGATCTTGTGCAGCAGGCCATCGACCCGCATCCGGATGACCATGTCCGTGTCCGTCGGCTCAAAATGGATGTCCGAGCAGTTTTCCAGGTATGCGCGTTCGAAGATCGAGTTCACCAGCCGGATGGTCGGCCCCTGCTCGGCAGCCTCCTCCGCCTCCGCCTGGACGGTATCCTCTGAAAGACCCGCCTCTGCACGCATCTGCGCCATGGCTTCATTGGCAGACATGTTCTCGTAGAGGATGTTGATCGCACGGCTGACCGCCTGCTGGGTCGCCAGCATCGGGATGATACGCTTGCGCGAGACATCCTTCGCCTGCTCAATCGCGTAGAAATTCAGCGGGTCGGCCATCGCCAGGAACAACGAATCCTTCACCACCCGCACCGGGACGATCTGCTGCTCCTTCGCGAGCGCCTTCGGGATGTACTTCGTCATCTCCGGGTCGATCTCCGTCTTTGTCAGGTCGATGAAGTCGATGCCGAGCTGCACCTTCAGCGCGTTGATCAGCTGGGCTTCCGTGATGTAGCCCTCGTCGATCAGCACCTCGCCGAGTCTTTTGTGCTTCTCCTTCTGGATCGCCAGCGCCTGCGAAAGCTGGCTCTCCGTCAGAAGCCCCATCGATATAAGCATGTCACCAAGTCGTAATCTCTTCATGTAAGTTCCTTTTGTTTTTGTCGAATACTGCCAAATGACTGCTGCAAGAAAGACCGCCTGACTTCAGCCGCTTCTCACGGCGAGGAAGAGGCCGGAGCCTCCTGCCCGCCGGAAGAGGTCTGCTGAGCATCAATCGTGACACTGCGAAGCTCGGTGGGGACTACTTTCACCTCCGGCTTGCTGGCATTATCAGTTGCCTGATCCTGATCTTTAATTTCCTTTTCGCTGAGGTTGCCATCCTTGTCTGTATCCTTGTACGTCGTAACAGTCTCGAACAGTTTCAAGGAAAGCTTCTTTCCGTCGTCTGATCTTACCAGGCTGTATGTATAGGCTGTGCGGGTCAGAAGTTTAGGATTTGAACTCTCCTGCTCGCTCACCGCCTTGTTCAGCGTATCCACGAGAATCTTTGCTCCGGCATAGAGCTTCTTATTGCCGGATTCATAATCTTGCGCATACTCCCTCTGACTAGGATCCTGGAAAGTCATGTTCCCATCACCGCCAACGACAGTGATCCCCCGAAGCATCGGCAGCTCGTAGTAGACCGTATAGATATGGTTTTCTGCGTCATACCTGGAATACTTGACCTCTGTATTTCCATCAGCATATTCTTTGCTTTCACTGTTATAAGAAACCTGCCAGCTGTTATTATTTTCACTGGACTTCTTACTAACCTCCAAACCATACCAGTGCGTTTCTGTATCATTCAAATTGAGCGGCGACACCGTCACAGTCTTGTCGGTGTTGTGATCCATCTGTTCTGTTGAAAGAGAAACTTGCTGCTGCTGAATCGGTTTCCCGTCTTCAGTTGTGTCCGGCCCGTAAAGCAGGACATGTCTGACGGTGAGTGGCCAGGTTGTCGTAAGCTTTCCATAATTCAGGACCACCTTGTAATATTCCGGATGTTCCAAACCGCTGACGCTGATGACATTATCAATCGTCCCGATCTGTTCCGGCTTTCCATTATTCTTGAAGGTAACTTTCAGGCTCAATCCGTCGTTGCCAACGAAATCACCTGTCTGCTTGTATCCCTGGTCTCCTGCCTGTTCAGACGGAATTTGATAATTTCCGCCGTTATACTGAAAGTCGTAATCATTCGATCTGATCGTGATAACTCTCGGTCTGATGGTCAGGCAGGCACGCTTCTTATTCAGAAGCGTGATGGTCGTGTTTCCCTTCGTCATCTTCACTTCGACTGCTGCTGTATAAGTCTCCGGTGTTTTAATGTCTCCCTTTTCGACAGAAACTGTCTGTCCTGTCTGGTTGTCTGTATAGCTGTAGGTAACGCTTTTTGAGAGCGCCGCTTCTTTTGAGCCATCCGCTGCGTCCTCAGCATCCTTCACATACAGGTTCGGTTTGAATGTATACACCGGTTCATGGATGTTTCCATCATACTCAAGAGTCTGGTCTGTAAAGGAAACCATCTTGTCAAGGAGTTCCTGGTCAGGCGTGTACTTGAAGGTCACCGTCTTAATGTCTCCATCCTTCTCCGGCTTCGTCAGCGTAACCTGCGTTTTCGATGTCTGACCGTCTTCATCAGAAACCGCATACATGTAGTCCAGATCATACGCATCGCTGTCCTGCCGGAATATGTCACTCGCATTCACAACGATCTGCTGATCGGTGGTCGTTCTTGTCAGGATTTTGTGGCAAATCTCAATGGTCTTGTTCTGATGGCTGATATCCTTATATACGATCACCTGCCTGATCTGGTAAGACCAGCCGCCGACAGGCTGCTTATAGTAGAACCTGAACACCATGCCGTCGCTGTCAATTTTCTTCTTCTCTCCCGCTTTGTCTCCCCCGTCCTGAAGGACGTAGCCTGAAGGAATCATTTTCTGGAGCTCTGCCGTATCCAGCGTAACCTCCGTTCCTCTCGGTATAAGGCTGCTCGTCCAGGATGCGATTTCATTTTGTCCATCCGGCCGAGTCGGGTCAATCGCAATCATCTGATACGTCACGGTATCATCCCGATCCCACAGGGCGTCGACCTCTGTGTTGTCATAGATACCGAGTGTGTTATCCAGTCTGACGCTCTGCTGTCCGAGCTGGATCCGCCATTCTTTAAACACCCTGTGATCTTTTACTGTATTCGCGTCAACCGTAAGTCCTGCAAGCGTATCGCCTTTCCGAATCGTAATGGTGCACTCCCCGTTCTGATCAGCTATATATGTATTATTGTTATATGTAACTGCCACGCCTTTAAGTGGTGATGCACCAAAACCGGTCTTTTTCGGATCCAGATTGACAGTCACAATGCGCTCCGGCGCTGCCCAATGCGCAAACAGCTGAATATTGTGGGCCGGCATGCTTCCATTGTCTCCAAGGTACTGCTTCCCGTCATTCGTTATCTTTCCCTGCCCGTCCATAATCTGATGGGCTTTATCGCCGGCGGAATCGTACCACCCCAGGAAGACGTAGTCGTCATCAATCTCAGGATCATTGGAAGGAGGCGCCACCACGGAAGGCAGCCACTCGATGGCATCCTTGTAGAGATAGCTGATGGAATACACGCCATTCTCAGAAGTCACAGTCTGATAATCCGGATGTACAGTTTCCAAGACTCCCGCGCTGACGGAACCCACATTGTTGAACGTGATCTTGTAGCTGTTCCGGATGTAATACAGCTTTAGTGTCTTGTTATAGCGAACTGTTGTGCCGGAACTTACCTCCTCTTTTTTATTCTCCCCTTCCATATTCTCCCTTTCAGCACATTTTATGCTGTATCCAAGGTACTTGTCACTGACGGTATAGCTTCCACCGCTTCCTGACATTCTTATAATGTCAGCTTTTTCAAAGTCAGTGCTATTCTCACCGTATGTTACTTTTTGTTTCACCCTTCCATTTTCGACTTTTCCTCGCTTACTGTTCGAACTTTCGAGGTAATTTTCAATGCTGGAGTTTCCATCTCCATCTATTGTGCCATCCGCATACAATTTGATTAAGTTCTGATCGCTTGCGGAATAACTGTCTTCATCAGGAGCCTCAAACTTTGTCAGGAACGTCAGGATGGTATTTCCATTTCTCCACTGATAATTGGAAGGCCATACATAATTCAAGTCCGCAAAATTCGACTGGTAAAGTCCCTTCCACACTTTATAAGCATGGTTACCACCCAGTATGTAGTTACTTCTTTGCCATATCCACGAGTCATTGGAAGTCACATCAAACTGAACTTTATATTGTTTGAAAATACTAGTATCTGTAAATATTGTTTTGTTAAAATTCATGTTCAGCTGATCTTCGGAGTAGCTGTGGTACATTTCAGCCGGAACATAGTATGTAATAGTATTGTTCTGTGAATAGGGGTACATAAATGCAAAATGCCCAAACCATGTATTCCCTTCCCAGTCTGACCGCGGGAAATCAATATTATGTTGAGGATATATTTTGAACCGTTCACCCCAAGAATATGAATACCACCGGTTTCTCCGTGAACCATGTACGATGACTGTTAAAGGATAAACCGTTACCGGACTCACCCTTACAAACTGACTCGTGATTCCTTCATTGTCACCATAATCCAGATAATCAAACTGGATCGTGATCACATTTCTATTGTAGTAGAGCTTTATGACCGTGCTGCCGTCTGCCTTGACTGAGGGACTGTCGATTGCCTCGCTGTCATAAGTGAAATGCTCATACCCCTTATCACCATCCTTCGGAATCTCACCGCTCAAACGTTGCAGCTGATCATATGTCAGAATTGTTCCAACCTCGAGTCCTTTCTCCTTCAAAGCTTCCGCGGAAATGCTGACCGTTTTTTCGTAGTCATAGGTTTTCTTCGCTGCATTGATTGCATCCGTTGTCTTCTGTTTCCAGATTTCGACAGAGACACCGGCATATTTATTTTCCTTCCAGTTTGCGATTGCATAGCTGTCTGTCGCAGGCATGGTGAAGCTTGTGCCGTTCAAGGTATCACGGTCCTGAATCATCGGCTTGTCAGCTGTACTCCTACTGTCATAATCTGCTTTGGATATGACAGCCCAAAGATCGCTCGGTCCTGAGCCAAGCGTATAGCCGGAACGGATAATTTCATTCTCATCAGGCAGCGTAACCGTCTGGCCATACTGGTATACTTCACTCGTCCTGTAACCCTGTTTCACTATATTTTTTCCATCGGCATCCTTAGATAGGCTCTTTCCGCCATTCAGGTCATAGGACAGGGTGTATGTATTCCGCACATATCTGATCTGGATTGTTGTGGACCCATTCGCTGCGATGGGCTTCTGCTCTATCCAGCCTTCCTGATGGAAGCCTTCCGGGAGCTGATCTCCTGTAAGCGCCTGAGCCTTCGTCATCTGACCGACCGTGTCGGCTGGATACACCTGCTCAAGGGTATATGTCTCCCCTTTTTTGTAAACCGATTTTTTAATCAGTGATTCAGCATTCATTGTTACCGGATCAAAATTGTGAATTATACCGGTTTGGGTATCTTCAAAAATATGCTGGACTGTATACTTTGCTGTGTTTGCCTGATAAATCACATAGATCGTAACATTACTGTCCGCACTCTCTTCTTCATCTGCCTTCGGACCTTGTACGCGGAATGTCAGTTTAGTTTTATCGTCAGAAAGGGATGCTGTAATCCCGCTCGTTCCCGGCTCCGATCCAGGAAACAGTCTTGTCCCATCGTCCTTGCAAACAGCGGTCGCCTGATACTGGTTCGGCTCGTTTGGCAGTGACAGATTTTCTTTCTTTATAGGGTTTCCATAAGGTGCTGTATAGACCCAGTCATCCGTCCAGCCTGTTCCATTCGTGATGGCATCTTGATCAGACTGCTTTTCATTCTTCATGATGAAACGTACCCTGACTTCATAGGTCTTCAGCTTTGTATACCGTGCCGTCACCTTATAGTCCGCCTGATTCAGTTTTGTCTTTAGTTCCTCTGTGACCTGTTTCTGGTCTCCCGTTGTCCCAAGGCGCTCTTTGCCCAGATACCAGCCGTCAAACTTATAACCACTGCTCAGGAAACTGTTATGTTTCGGAAGCGTCAGCGTTGCGTTACCCATTCCTTTTTCAAAGTAGGATTTTCTGGTAACAGTCTTGTCCGTGCTGTCAGGGTTCGCAGGATCTTTCTGAATGAACTCGACAGCTGTCTCCACATGAGCGTAGACGGTCAGATCCGAAGTGACATTCTGAAACTCGTAGTTTTCGACCTTTTCAGCGCTGCTATCATACGAAGCAAACCAGCCCATGAAGGCATCATGCGCCTCCAGCGCGCCGGATATGCTCGCCAAATCCGGTGTCACTACACTGGCGACATTCGTCGCAGAATCGGCAAATGCAATTCTACGGATGATTTGATCCGCTGCATCGGCAGTCCAATCCTTGTAATGGAAGGTTACAAGGTACTGGGTATTCATCCGGTCAACAGTCGGCCAGTCGCCATAGTGCACGATATTCCGGATGGCGGCTGCCTGTCTGAAGGCATAGTTCTTCCCCAGCTTCGTATCGTAAGGGCTGGCTGTCCCGCTTCCGGCTTCTATTGCCATCTCCGAATAAGATGCAGGCTGCGCTACTGTCGAACTTGCAGTACCATCGTCCTGATCCTGGCTCCCGTTGCCCGTTGCGCCAAGCGTGACCAGGTTGACGCCTCTCAGGTAGACATTCCCAGGCAACCCATCAGAAGAGCCAGCGGGATACAGATGCTTGTTATTTCCGATGAATGCGCCTGCTGTCTGCGCAGAAGAATCGACCAGGCCTGTTGCATAGCTCTTCTGAACAGCTACATTTGCCCCGGCTGTTCCGATCAGACCGCCCGCCGTCGCGCCGCTCACGGAAGCCGTCGAGTACGTATTATCAACAGAAATATAGCCATTCTCAGCAGCGCCGATCAGCCCGCCTGCATTGCCTGCCTGCGCTGTCGCCCTTACGTTGAACCGGCCTGCGCCATCCTGGCTGTTTGCATAGAAACCATTGACCGTGTGTCCGCCTGCATAGGTGTTCGTGATCGTTGATCCCTGCGCGGAGTCCGCGCTGCCGATCACGCCGCCTGCTGTAAGACCGCCCTGCACATAGACAGCCGCTGCGGAGTTTGAGATGGTGAGCGTGCCTGCGCTGTGTGCGCCCACAAGCCCACCTGCACTGGCGCTGTCGCCGGAGGTAACAGTCATGTTTTTACCTGCCACGACACTATCTGTGATACTCAAGGATGAACTGGACATGCCAACCAGACCACCGGCATCGCCCTTGCTGCCGCTGGCTGTGATCGCTGCGCTGCCGTTGTCATCATACAGGACGCTGACGTTATTGATGGTCAGCGTTCCGCTGCTGTGCATGCCAACAAGACCACCGGCATTCGCATTTGAATCGGTCGTCTGAACAGAAGGATTCTTTAACGTCAGGTTGCTGACAGCCAGATTTGTGCTGACTGTGCGGAACAGCCCGCTGTTTTTCTCACTCTGGTTGCCATTCCTGATGGTCAGATTGCTGATGGCCTTTCCACTGCCATCAAACGATGTCAGTTTACTGTCCTGAATTCCACGGAAAGTATACTCTGATGAGGCAGAGGTTTCCCCTTTGATTCCCTGGACTGTGCTTGCGAATGTCGCCCAGTCCAGGTCGTTGTCCAGAACTGCTGCGCTGACAGTCAGCGCCGCGGCATTTGCATCTGAACCGTTTGAATCACTGTTGATTCCGCTGACAGCCGCATCCAGATTCTGGAGATGCCTGTTTTTGGCAACATTTGCCTGAGGCTCCACAACCTGTTGATTATTACCGCTTTCACTACCGCTTCCGATGCTGCTGTCGTCGGCAAACAGGCTGTTGTGCTGTCCGGCTTTGTCCAGGACAGAGCTGTATGAATCAAGACTCTCCTGATCCAGTGGCTGGGCATCCTCGAAGGCCACCACCTTGATATCTTCTCCCGGCAGAAGAGACGGGCAGACCTTGGCAAATGTATGCTCGCCATTTCCTGTAATGTCATCGAGAATCAGACGTAATTTGCCTTCTGAGGTGACGGATACAATGGACTGGTCCTGCAGCTTCTGATTGTTGTCAGAGGAATTAACCTGCCTGGACTTCCAGCCTGTCCTGGAAATGCTGGCAACGCTATTTTTTCCCGAATTCAATTTGATGACAAACTGCTCATAATTCCCGCTTGTCTCGCCACCCACCAGTACCGTAATCGCAGATGGAAGTCCTGCTCCTGTCTTCTTCGGTGCCAGATCCGTATACAGGACTTCATCGTTTGTCACCTCTGCATCCAGAGATTTCGGCGGGATCGGCTTCGGCCAGTCGCCGTAGTGGGACTTTTTGCCATCCGAAGAACCGGCGGTTGCGTACATCGGATACGGATAGGTTTCCGGGAGCGTTTTGTCGTAACGGTAGGTAATGCTATCAGCCGCTTCTTCCGCTGTGAGCGCTGTAACCGTATTATTCTTACCAGGCACTGCCGGCATATCAGCTACATTAATCTTCGGCAGATAACTGATATTCTCCCAGTTGCCACCGGTAATAGTCCCCGCAATGAGGCCTGCATGGTTTGGGTCTTGCGCATAAACCAGACCCGTTGCATAACATTCAGTCAAATCTGCATTATTTGACTGACCAATGAGACCGCCGGCATAACCATTCGAACCTGTTGCCTTTACAGATGCCGTTGAGTAGTTATTTTTTGTATTATTCAGACCTTCGGCATACCCAATCAGTCCTCCGGCTGCTTTCACTCCGGTTACGTTATAGATTGGATTGCCGTCTTGATCCTCATAATGCGATTCGTATGTCTTTCCTGCTGCGTAGCAGTTTTGGACGGTATTTATATTTGTGATCCCACCAACGAGGCCTCCTGCATAGGAAGCACTGCCTGAAACAGTGACTGCAGCACCGCAGTTTTTAAGTGTGGAATTTTGTGCATCATACCTGCCGATCAGGCCGCCGGCATAGGAATCAGCAGTTGCTCCTTCCTGTGTCGTCAGCTCGACGGAGGAAAGAACTTCCGCAGGTGACTCGCTCTTCGCAGCCTGCAGGTCAGCGGAAAGTACATTTGTTATCATAAGACTGTTAACATTCGCTGTTGCACCCGCAAGTGTCCCGGCAGCCTCGCCTGCGGACTTGATCTCAAACCGGTCAAGTGTCAGGTTCTCAAGCTCCTTGCCATAGTAGGTGGCAAACAGACCTCCGTTCCGTTCCCCGTTCGCTTTTTCCTTTATCCTGCTGATGATATGATTCCCGCCCTCGTAACTCATCAGCCATTGGTTATCGATGCCGTAGAAGTTATCCTTTCCAAATGCCGTAGAAGTGTCCTGTTCACCATACTTCCACTTCCAGATTGAGTAGTCCGAATCTGGCTCAGCCGGATCATCGACATACAAACGTGCCTCATGCCTGGGATCCTTGATCCACTTGACCATATTGCCGAAACGCGCCGCATCAATATCAGCCTTCTGCTGAGCGTGGAAACCACCGTAGTTTATATTTTCATTTGGTTCAAGCGTATCTCTAAATTTTGAGACAGCACCCTCAAGATTCTGGAGATGGCGCAGATTGGTAATTTGGATATTGCCGCTGTCCAGCTTGTAGAAGCCGGCTTTGCCTCCTTCTCCTCCCTCCAGCGTGCTTTCACTCCCGAACAGACTGTTTGTCTCGGCATGGGTGTTTTTTTCTTCTTCTTTCTGATTTGTCCAATTCCAGTACTTTTTTTTGTACTCTTTTGCCTCCTCAAGCGTAAGAGGCTGATCGTCTGTAACCGTTACAACAGAGATATTTTCTCCCGGGATCAGGACAGGGCACATATCCGCAAACTGGCCGCCCTTTGTTGTCAGATCATCCAGGAACAGACTAATGATAGTTCCCTGACCCGGATCATTCGCCCAGGCGCCATGCACCGTGTTCTGATATCCCGTTGATTTTTTGGAAGAATCCTCAATCAGATTTGAATTATACCTGTCAGCTCCGGTATTTTTATAAGCCGTCAGGTATTTAATCTGAATCTTGCCGATTTCATCCGTATTTGGCTGTTCTGTTTTCTGTTCTGTTTTCTTTACTGCGATCTGCTGCACACTGCCGCTGGTCTTGCCAATGATGATGTATGTAACTGTGTCAACACCCTCCGGTACTACGACATCTGCCCGCAGTACGGCATCGTTGACGAGCTTCACGCCCTTCGATTCATTGCCCCTCAGAACCACCCAGTCGCCATAATGAACCGGCGCTGACGTTGAATAATTACTCTTTCCTGTTGCCGTATACCCTGCAAACTGCGTGATCGAGCTGTTATCGCTTGTCTTTGTATAGCTCGGATATGGGTAGTCTTTTCCCTTCAGGCTGCTATTATACGCATACGTCAGAACGCCGGTCTCTTTAGTCTGGTTCTCTGCCTTGAAGTCATGATTTCCTGCCACAGCCGCCAGGTCTTCCGCCGGGATTTCCTGCAGCGTATCCGGATTGCTCTTCTTGATGTCCGTCTCTCCGCCGATCAGGTTTTCCGGGAATGTCCAAACCTTACTTGTTTCACCGTTGGAGGATGCGGTTCCTGCAAGCACGCCGTTCTTCACTTCAGCGATTTTTTTGGACGTATCTGCCGCCCGAAGAATTCCGCTGGGCTTGATGGAGCCGTTATTCGCAATGCTGCCGGCGAATTTTCCGCTGTGATCCTTTTCTTCAGTCTTTGCAAAGACTCTTCCGGTTGAATAACACTTGCTTAGTTCAAGGTTGCCGTCTGATACCACGCCAACAAAGCCACCGCCCACAGAGGCGCTGACAGATGTCGTTGCATAGGTTTCGGTCGTCTTCAGGGTTCCGGTGACAGCGCCGATCAGACCGCCGGCGATGCCATCTGGAGCCGCGACGTTGATCGTGGTGCTTGTGTAGTCATTTGAAGCGGATGTGATACTTGTGCCGGATGTCATTCCAGCCGCAGAGGAAAATGCAGACGAGTTCCCCGATCCTGCTGAAGAAGCAGACAGACTGCCGCCCTGACTGCCTGAGCCCATGGTATATCCGCCTGCAAATGAAGCCGTGATTGTTCCTTCTGCCGCCTTACCGACAAGGCCGCCGGCGATGCCGGCATTGCCGGTCGCTCCGGAATAGACCGGCACGGATGCAAAGGAGTTCTCAATCTCCAGCCTGCCCCCTGCGGTGCCGATCGTGCCGATCAGGCCGCCGGCGATGCCGTCCCTTGAGTAGACGCCGCTGATCTGGTTTTTAACCAAAGGGACAGAGGTATCCTGTGAGCCAGAGCCAGATGCGCTGCCGTCCGCCAGCCCGCTATTGCCGTCTGCCAGGCTGTAGGTTCCGGCTTTATAGATTTCACCGTTCCTCATGCAGTCTGTCACCGCGCTGACATTCTTCAGCGTGACGCTGCCGTTCGCCTTCCCGACAATCGTCCCGGCGCTGAGCTGGGCTGAGAACGATTCGGAAGTATATGCCGCGTAGACACGGGTATTCTTGACGGTCAAGTGATTGATCTCAAAGCTGCTTCCGGTTGAGGCAAACAGGCCTGCTCCGGAAGGCGCAGCATTTTCAGTGCTTCCTGAGAAATCCGCCACGATATCAAAACCGGTCAGCACATGGTCATTGCCTGACAGCTTTTGAAGCGTCGCCGTCTCGATGCCGGCAAACTTCCTGGCGTCTGTCTTCTGTTTCCCATCAAAGGAATAAACACGGACGGTTGCCAGACTTCCATCACTTCCCTGAACTTTTGGGTCAAGAGACCGGTAGCCGTACTTCCAGTCCGCGCGCCGGATGGCGTCGATGAAGGCCTCCGCACTGCCTGTATAAGGTGCATATTTGGTGTCATCTTTCTTGGTTCTCCGGATGCCGTTCCAGTAAAGGTCATCTGTGATCTCCGCTGTCGTCACCTGTGCCTTCAGAGCCGAGATATCTCCCGACAGATTCTCCAGATGGCGTGCATTCGAGATCAGGGCTTTTTCGCCATTCAGTGCCTCAAACAGGCTGTTCGTGGTAACGGAGGATTTCGCATCGCTGGATGCATGCTCACTCGAAACGGTTGCCGTGACCGTAATATCCGCCCCGGCTGTAAGCTTCGGGAACAGCTGACTGAAATGTCCGTTCTTTCTCGTGATGCTGTCGAGGACGACGGCATACAGCATGTAGTCTTTGGCTGTTGACCCGTCCGCCAGGGTAATCGGCTTATCCGTAACATGCTGGACCTGGACAAAGCTGGACAGGGGATCATTTCCCATGTTCAGTCCGTTTCCGGCGCTATTCAGCTTCAGATTCTTCTTTACGACGGACTTCTTGTCCGCCTCCCCGTCCTGCCCTGTCTGCGCGATCTCCAGCTGGACACTCGACTGAAAGTCCTTGTAGTTCGGGTCAATGATGTAGACAACCAGGGACTCCGCATTGCGGACAGCCATGACGGGTGCCTGCAGCCCGGACTGTGCCTCCGTATCCGTGATGGCAGCTGTCCCGTACCAGCCGACCCCATATTCCGTCCGGTAGGACACGTCCTTCGCGTTGCTGCTCAGATCAGCATAATCCGGGATGGCATCTTTATCTGTATAATACACATCCAGGACGCTGGCTGTCGCCGCGTCATAGCGGACATAATACTTTCCGTCTGTCAGGAGGGTTTCATCGACCGCTGCGTACGGAAGAAGAATTTTCAGGACATTGTCGGATGAAGCACCGGGCGTTCCGGAAGTTGTCTCTGCGTTGCGGTTATCCTGGTTCGCTGCATACACATCATGCGCACGTTTCGCCTGATTGTTCTCTTTGGCGCCTGTCTCATTGTCTGATGTATCCTGACCGGCGCCGCCCTCGGAAGCATGCTTTCCAAGCGCTGACCCGAAATCTGTACCGGAAGGAGCGTTTTTCTCCATCTGTGCGACATACCCGTCCCAGAAGCCGGCCGCCCTGGAGGCGGTCAGGTGGTTCTGGGCGGCGACAAAGATCTCTCTCGCCACGTTGTCCATCTCGACCCGCTTGAGTCTCTTCTGATAGCGGTTCACCGCGACAAAGCCAAAGCCTGCCAGGATCAGAATGATGGCGACAACCACCAGCAGCTCCGCCAATGTGAAGCCCTTTCGTCCTGATATGCGTTTTCTCTGTGCCGATCTTCTCATATATCTGATTTCCTTCTTCCAGCATGGAGCGCGCCTGCGCTCCTGTAAGACCTGTCCGTGATTCTTTCCGCAGGGGTTCAGCGGTTCTGATCTTGTAAAAACGTTCTCACCGGGTAACCGGTCTGACATAATAGGTTATCTTGTCGGTGATGCTCTTGCCGTCTTTTTTACAGACATTCAGCGAATAGGAAAGCGTCCCGTCTGTATTCAGCGTAATCTCTGACAGTACAGGATACAGCCCCATCGGCTGGGCGCCTTTTGTGAGCAGGTACACGGTTTCCTGCGATGACGAGGCAGATGTCCCCGCCCCGGAAGTGTTATGCGTATTCTGCGCATTTCCTCCCGTTTGCAAACCGCCTGCTGCTTCAATCGTAATATAATTGGTTTCTGTCTCTCTTTGATACATCATCTGATACCCGCGCAGGTCGGAAAAGAAGCTTTTCACCGTTTCTCCGTCTGAATTCAGCTTGATGTTCCTGGCTGTTGACAGATCTGCTGAAACCGCATCTGCTGCTGTAGAAAGCAGAACTTCCGCTTCCGAGCGGATGCGGACGCGGTTATAGACATTCACTGCCGCCGCGATGGCGCTGGTCAGTCCCCCGAGCACGATTGTCAGAAGCAGCACGGTCAGAAGTGTCTCCGCCAGCGTAAAGCCTGCCTTTTTTCGATTCTGTTTTTCCCGCTGAATGTCCGGCATCCTCTCTCCCCCGACGGATGATTCCTCTGTGGTCTTTCATCCGGTTTCCTGCCCGTCTGCTGTCTCAAGATCATCCACTATCGAGCCCTGTATTCCCATCCAATAGAGACTTGGCCTGGTCGGTATATACCGGAATAATATCAGCCTGCCTGATACCGCCAGAGCTCTGTACTGCCGCTTTTCCTGATTTCATAGATGGTCACCGGAACACTGAGACGGACGGTCTGCCCTTCGCTTCCGACTTTCCAGACGACGATTACATTCTTGCCAGTCTCCCTCTGATAGCCCAGTTCATCATCCGGGTATTCCTTCTCCCCGGCAGATTTTACCCTTCCCTCCGTATTCAGGGCGTTCACCTGTGCAACGTACAAGTCATATCCCTTCACGGACCGGGTGATGATTCTCATGGAGGCGGCGATCATCGAGGCAAGCATGATCGCCGCCAGAGAGATGATGACCATCGCAGCCAGCACTTCGCCGATGGACTCTCCATTCTTCGACTTTAGCTTCTGAATCATTTTTTTCATGATGATGCTCCCGCTGCCTGGTACCGGATGTCCAGCGTATTCCAGCTGACCGCGAAGCGGACGTTCATGTCTGTCTTTGAACTTGCATTCGCGTTCTCCGTGCTTCTCTGTTTGTTGTACTGGATGCTTGCCGGCTGTGCACTGAGCGTCATGAAAAGCGTCTGGCCTGAGGCATACTTTCCTTTTGTAGACGGAACAACCGAAAGGCGGATGGTCAGGTTGCTGTTTTCATCCGCCTGGATATCAGCCTTCACATTTGAAGCCCAGTCAGCTGTGGTGCCTTCTGCCTGGTCAACCTGAATGGTCAGTTCTCCGCTGATGAAGGAATTCCCGGGCAATAAGGACGAGTCCTGTGAACTGCCTGCAGGCTGATAGGTCCAGGAGCGGACATTGCTCTGGCTCACGTACGTGCCCAGATCCTTTGCGTCTGAGCCGCTCCCGCTCTCATCTGTCGCCTTCGGCCAGCTGCCCGCCAGCGGCCCGTCCGTCTGCCAGAGTTTCTGGCAGATCTGGTTTTCCATCCGAAGGAGAAGCGCCGCAAAGCTATTGTCTGCGCTTCCACTGACAGGGGTCCCGTCTATCGTCAGCGTTCCACAAGAGCCGGACATAGCACTGGCCGCTGTCCCATCCTTCGTGTTGTAGACCAGATCCGCTGTATACTGGATGTTCACCGCATCCGCATCAGCGTTTCCGGCGGCCTGTCCGCTTCCGCTGACCACCGCAGTCCCCAAGCCCGGGCCTCCCTTCGTTCCGCCTGCCAGCTGTGTCCGGATCATGTCCGCCGCGGACTGGAGCGCATACCGTTCCTGCTGCAGCTGCCGTCTCTGGCTCAGGCGGCCTGCCGACGCGCTGGCGCCGGCGAGCACAACGGATCCGACCATCGCACAGACAAGGAACAGAAGGAGCGCCACTGCAAGGGAAGCCCCCTCCCTCGATATGAACTTCTTGTACATCCGTTTTCCCACGTTCCTGTCTCCCTGCCGTCTTTCCTTCGGTGATGCTGCAATTCAGCCCATCCACAGGATGCCCCACAGTTCACCTCACCCGTCAAGAGGACACCTTTCAATATGCACATAGAGGCAGGTACGTTTTCGCCGTTCCTGCCTGAAAGGTTTACTGATTATCATTTCCGGTGTTCTCTGCCTGCTCCTTGGACGCCGAAAGCTTGTTGAGCAGGTCATCCCCCGTGGTATCGGAGGAGCTGTTTTGAATCTGCAGCCCGTCTGTACTCGCCGCACCGTACAGCGTCTCATAGAAAGTGACAGAAAAGTTCACCGACACCGCTCCTTCGTTCAGGTTCTTGTCCCCGCTCTCGCGTCCTGTACCAGACGGGGAGATGCTGACGTCCCCGATGAGACACCGATACTTACAGTCGTGAAGCTGCAGGAGCATCCGCCTCGCCTCCTTGTAGGAAGATGCAGTGACAGTGCAGACGATCGTCCGGCGGACCGCATCGCCATCTGCAACTGCCTGGTCAAAGCTGAAGTCAAAATTTTGGGCATCCCCGAAGATATCGTTCAGTGTCCGCAGCTCTGCCTTCAGATTACTGTAGGTCTCGACCAGTCCGGTCTTCTCCTTCTTGCCCGATACAATCTCGTCCTGCATTCGTTTGATCTGGATGGCCTTCGCCTGTTCCTGCGCAATCGCGGTCTCGATGTCGGTTGTGTCGTACTGGGCGATGGCTTTCTGCTGCCATTTGTAGACGAACTGATAATAGCCCATCGCCAGAAGGAGCGCCACCAGAATCAGGAGGATGGCTGTCTCTTTTCTGGTAAATGTATGGTTGAGCATACTCTCTCCTCCTTTCTAGTCACGAATCCGCGTCAGGAAACGATGCTGTAGCTGATGTCTCTGCTGCGGCTGATTCCGTATCTGTCTCTGTCTGACTCTCCGTCGACTCTGTTCCTGCCGATTTGAAGTAGATGGTCATCGTGGTCAGCACGGTCGGACGGTCCTCTGGCTGAGGCTCAAGTCCCTCCGACTCAGTCTCATCTGTCCCTGCCGGCTGAATCTCCGACTCAGCTCCCGGCTGGACGGCGCCGCCTTCACTGATGCTGTCTGTCTCACTCTCCGCCTCATCTGTCCTTACAAGCGGTGCCGGCGGATTGGTTTCCGGTGTATAACCACTCTGAATCGTTGCATCGTCAGTCTGTGCATTTGAAACCGTCACGTAATCGACAATTGACTTGCTCTCCAGCTTCCCGACGATCTGGGCGATATTGCTGAGCTTGCCGGCATTAACTGTGAGTACGGCGGAATTGCCGCTGATCGATATATTCTGGAGTGCGTCTCTGTCGAGCAATTCATCCTCTATAATCCGAAGGATATCCATGCGGTCCTGAAGCGAGCGCTCGTCGTCACTCAGATAGCTGTTGTCGTAATGGCTGTACTCTGCGCGCACCTGATCATAGACTTCGTTGGACTGCTTCAGCTTCTCGAGCAGCTCCTCTTGCTGATTGTATCTGGACTCCCGGCTGTTGATGTCCATGATCTTGTCAATGACCATGTACCGGGTAAAAAAGGCCAGCGCCAGCATGAAGGCTGCAAAGATCAGTAAGGACCGGATGTTGCGCCCCGTGTGCTTCTCGACGACCATCAGGTTGATCGATGTCTTGACCGGATACCTGCTCTTGCCAATCTGTCTGTTCAGGATATTTCGTGTTTTCTGTACATTCTTCCCGTCTTCCAACGCTCGGTCTCCTTATTCAATCACAGCGCCGTACGCAGCCGGCCCGTCTCCCAGGTGGACAGCGATGCTGCCTGAAGTAATGAGATCTGTCAGTGGCCGTACCTTCAGATCGGTTGCATCGTGAATCAGCTGTTTCAGGCGGGTCATGTTGAGGCCGCTTCCAAAGTAGTAGAGACAGTCAATCCCACTCTTCGGATTGTTGTAGCTGTAGAAATTCATGACACGCATGATCTCTGTCGACATCTGATCGAGGTAATCTGCGCTGCCATCCGAATCCAGGATACCGTCCTGGTTCTGCTCGATCTTCAGCTGTGCGATGTGAATATCGATGTTCTGTGCCTCAGCGATCATCTTTGCCAGATGCTGACTCCCGGTATCAAGGGTTCTCGTGATCTCATACTCTCCTCCGCTGTAAAAGTGAATTCTGGTTGCAGAGTGTCCCACGTCCAGGACTGCAAAGTCCCTTTCCCCGGAGGCTGCCGCCACAGACTTCATGAGAATGGCCTGGATTGCCAGAACATCCGGAACCAGCTTGACCAGTCTGAGACCTGCACGCCGCACCATATTCTTGTATTCCTCGACGGTCTCCATCGGAATGGCAGCTGCCATGAGGTCCATGCTGCCGTTCTCCATTCCGATGACGGCATAGTCGTAGATGTACTGATCGACATCACCGCTGATGTAGTCATGAAACTCAAAGGGCAGATTAACCTTCAGCTGCTGGATGGTCATCTTCGGGAGATGCGACCGTTTCAAAAAAGTCGCTTCCCCGGGCAGCGATATGGCGACGGCACCGCCGCGCAGTCTGTTTTCCTTCACGGTCTCCCTGATGAGGTCACCGAGCGCGTTGTAAGCGATGATCTTACCACCCTTCACCAGGTTGTCAGGCATCGCCGCAGAAGCAAATGCCTGGATCTGCCCGTTTCTCATCTGGATGATCCGAAGGTCATGGCTTCCGATATCCATTCCCAGAATTGTCTGTGCCATCTTTTTCTTTCCTCTGTCTGCGCGAAGCCTGCTGCATCCTGCCCGCTGGCCTTACACCGCTGCTATCACTCTTCAGCGGATTGTCACCTTCATCTGACTTTTCAGCTTTCCATCCTTGTAAACCGAGATCGTTGCTGTCCCAGGCGTGACACCCGTAATCTGTCCGTCTTTTCCGACGATGGCAACCTTCTCATCAGAACTTCTGAACGTCAGCCCCTTCGTGCTTTCTGTCTCCGTCATTTCCTCGGTTTCCGTCATCTCCTCAGTCTCATGACTAGCGTCCTGCCCGGATATATCCGGGCTTTCCGACTCATCGTCCATCTGAACTTCTCCGGCTGCGCCATCCGCATCTGTTTCACTATCCGGCTGGATCACAATATCATCCTGCTCCTCCGGCGCCGTCAGAGACGCGTCTTCCGACTCCCCACCGGTGATCCCATCCGGAACGCCCGATGCCTGACCGGAGGAATCCTGGTCCTGGTCATCCTCGGAAATTACAGAGCCGGCGTTGCCGGGCACCATGATGACACCGTCCGCCCGCTTCTCGATGCTGCGGATGCTCAACGCCTGCTGGGGCATTATGAAAGTGTAGATGCCGGTCTTCTTGTCATATGTGTAGCTAACGCTTTCCAGCAGACTCGTCAGGACTTCGATCTGCTGCCTGCTCTCATCGAAGGCCGCATACTCACGGTCCGGTACCTTCAGGTCGTTTCCGTTCCGCTCATGCCACTCCTTTTGCGCCTCTGCCTCGTCGAGCCTGAACTGAATCTTTTCACCCGACAGGACATAGACCCCATCATCTGCCTTTCCGATGAGCGGTTCCTTCTCCTCATCTGTAACAAACTTTGCGTCCGATTCGAAGACGATCGGCAGATCCTCCGGGAAAACCAAAAGTTCTCTAATGCCGGCCTCTGTCGCATTCTCCTGGGAAGACGCTGCCTCGTTTTGATTCACGCTCAGAGAAGCATTCTCCGGGCTGCCTGAGTCTGCAGAGCTTTCCTGCTGCGGAATACCGCTGTCGGTTCCGGTGCCCTGCTGCGCACTGTTTCCAGAGGGACTCCCATTGCTGCCTCCGGATATGTCGATTCCATCAGACACATCGGCATCATTGCTCTGGGTGGCACTGCCATCTGTGATCGTACTCTGTCCAGCCTGGGCAGACGGCGCGCCTAAGCTGTCTTCATCCATCTGAATTCCTGCCTGGTCAGTTCCTGCTTCTGTGGTGCCGGAAAGAGCATCCTGCTGCCCGGCAAAAGCTGCCGTCACAGGTGGAAGAGCTGTGCCGACCAGAAGCGCTGCACCCGCTCCAGCCACCAGCAGGCGCATTCTGAAGTTGAATAAAGAATGTTTCCGGTTTTCTTTCATGTCGTTCTCTCTTGATCTCTTTTCTGATCTGGATCTATATCCTGATCTGGCATACCACAGTTTGCATATAAAAACAGAGGGTTCACACCCTCTTTTATCATATCATATTGTGTTTCGTTCAAACAGCCGAAATTGTACCTCATCTTGCTTCTATATTCGTAGTTTTGATAGCAGAAACCTGCCTGGATCACACAAACAGGTCTGGTCACAGTTGGCTGTCCGTCACACACGTACAAGTGTGATCACAAATATCTTCAGAAGAACCCCAGATACCAGTTTACGATGCTGTTCCCGGACAAAAGGCACAGTACGAGAGCTGCCGCAATCGAGGGTCCGAAGGGGATCTTCTTTTTTTTCATCAGTCCTGCAGTTATCAGGCCGATGACGCACGAGAGGACAACGCACAAGTAAGCTGACCAGCCGGCCAGATACAGCCCGGATACGAAATACAGCTTGATGTCCCCGCCGCCCATGCTTTCCTTGCCAGTAATCCTGTCAAACAGAAGGCTTACCAGCAGCATGATGGCTGCTGTGACGGCACCTGTCAGCAGGGACGCTGCAGCCTCAGACCGGAGTGCTTCATAAAAGCCGGTCTTCCCGCCTTTCTCCAAGGCGATCAGCGGCAGGCAAACCGCCCAGTTCACGATGGCAGCGATATGAAACCTATCCGGGATCAGGTACGAGTCGATATCAATGAGGGAAAGCGCCAGCAGGATGCAGACCAGTACCAGATAACGGAGGAGGCCGAAGCTGAGTCCGTACCGGAGAAGGCCGACATCAAACAGCATGCCCATGAGAAGCTCTGTCGCCAGGCATCGCGGAGAGATGCGGTGCCCGCAGTAGCGGCACCGTCCTTTCAGTGCCAGGTAGCTGATGATCGGAACGAGGTCCCCCGCCCCGAGCACATGTCCGCAAAAGTCGCAGTGGCTTCTGCCCTTGAGCACACTCTCATGGGCGATGAAACGTCCGGCAAAGCAGCAAAGGAAACTGCCCATGACTGTTCCGAGCAGGAACAATATAATCAGTATATAACCGAGAAGCAGCGGTGAAGCGGACATCTCCTCCGCCAGCAGCCCATGTCCCTGAAGCATTCTCCTCACCTTCCTCTCTGCCTGGTTATCCTCTCATTGGCCCCGTCACAGATTGACTTCTGCTCTACATGGCACTGTTTCTGGAGTGTATAGTCCCACGTTCCACCATCAGTGTCTGCCTTCTGTCCACCGCGCTGATGTGGTCATCCTTCCTGCTTTGCCAGAAACTGTTACAGCGACAATCTTTCCAAGATATTTTTCCACATCGTACGCCGCAACACTTTTTGCGCTCTTGACATAAGCCTTCTTCGGAAGGGCAGCCGGATGCTCGATTCCTTTCATGGCTTCCTCATCATAGTAGACAAGATCCTGAAGGGCATCATAGACATAGATAGCTGTCCCCGGATCCTCTCCGTCCTTCAGCTGATGCTCAAAGTCGACTTTGTAGGTTTCCCTCGCCAACGATATCGCAAGCCGCAAAGAGGACTGATCCATCTCACGGCGCACAGACCCTGTCAGCTGAAGCCGCTCGGCCTGTGTCATGTAATAATAGTCCGGGTAAGTCCATTTTTTCCCCGTCCAACGGACATTCACTGGAGTGCCGTTGCTGACAGCAACCGCAAGAAGCTGCGCGCCGCCTCTTCTTCCGAGGTTCGGTACGCCCGCGGCGCCGGTTTCCTTATGGAGATTTTCCGCGCGGCTGCACCGGCCGTACGGCTTGATCTCCCCGATTCGGCTCCGCGAAAGCGCCTTGTGGCTGAGTTCATCATAGTAATAGACCACCAGCCCGCTCTCTCCGTCCGTCAGGTACTGAATCTTGCAGACATCCCGCGCCGTCGCGACGCTCTGCGCGTCAAATGTCCGGCGCTGGTCGATCCGATGCTGGCGGTACTGCGGAACGATGAAGATCAGGACGGCAGCTGAGACGACTGCAACAGTAAGCACGATGGTCAGAAGCCCCGGCACCAGTGTGAAACCGTCTCTTCTGTTCCCGACTCGTTTTTCCATTCGACTGTTTCTGTTCATCCTGAATGCGCCATGTCAGGCTCTCAGGTCAACATCCAGCATGAACTTCAGCTTTCTGAGGATCTTGTTCACCCAGCTGTCAACCATCTTGTCTGTCAGCTCCTCATCCGTCGGACGGAAGGTGATCGTGAAGGCCATGCTCTTTTTGTCTGCCGCAATCTGCGCGCCTTCATAGACGTCGAACAGCTTCACATCCGCAATGTTCTTCACCGAGCCTCTGATGCAATTCTCGACCTCGGCGCAGGTCACCTTCTTGTCCATGACAAGCGCAAGGTCGCGCTTCTCATCCGGGAACTTTGAAAGCGGAGTAAACTTCGGTTTTCTTCCATAGTACTGCTCGAGCGACTGGAGATCCATTTCCAGGATGTAGGCCTTCTTCTGGAAGTTCAGCTCGCCGGCGACCTCGTAGCTGACTGTCCCGAGGTATCCGACCGTCTCCTCGCCAAGGCGGATGTCCGCGCACTGGTACGGATGAAGGAACGGCTTTTTGCCGGGCACATAGTCAAAATGAAGCTGCAGGTTTTCCGCGACAACGTCTGCGATGCCCTTGATCGTGAAGAAGGACTCGCCGTCGCCCCAGACGCAGGCGCAGAGGGTGTCGCGCTCATCCGGGTAGTCCGTCAGCGGAAGACTCTTCGGGATAAAGCGTTTTGCGACCTCGAACAGCCGTCCTTCGGTGTTGCCAGCCTTCTGGTTGCGCGAGACAGCGCGCAGCATGGATGCCGCGAGCGTGGTCCGCATGATCGACAGGTCCTCGTTGATCGGATTCAGGATCGGGATCGCCTGCCGCCACGGATCGTCCGCAGGCAGTCTCAGCAGATCGAGATCGGCCGGTGAGAAGAACGAGTAGTGCATCGCCTCGTACATGCCCTCGGCGCAGAGTCTTCTCTTGAGGGAAAGCTCGGTTCTCTGCTTCACCGTCAATCCGCCTGCCGTGACCTTTGCCGATGAAAGCAGCGTCGGCTTGATGTGGTCATAGCCGTACATCCGGATCACTTCCTCGGAAATGTCCGGATAGTTCTCAATGTCCGTGCGGTATGCCGGCACCTGAAGCTTCAGGCTGTCGCCGTCGATCTGCGGCGCAAAGTCGAGATTCTTCATGATCCGGAGAATCTCCTCATCCGGCACCTGGATGCCCAGAACCCCATTCACCTTCTGGATGGAGACGGTCATCTCACGCGGCGTAATCGGGTTGCCGGTATTGACATCCAGATGGGTCGATGAGACCTTTCCGCACCCAAGCTCCTCCACCAGATGGAGCGCCCTGCGCATCGCCATTTCCGTCGTATACTCGTCAACGCCCTTTTCATACTTCGCGGAAGCGTCGGTGCGCTTCCCGAGCGCTCTGGAGGTCTTGCGGATATTGTCGCGCATGAACTTCGCCGACTCGAACACGACGCCCTTCGTTGTGTCGCGGATCTCGGAATTCAGCCCGCCCATGACGCCGGCCAGCGCAACCGGGCCCTCTCCATCGCAGATGCAGAGATTGTTCTCATTCATCTCATAGTCCTGCTCGTCGAGCGTCACGATATGCTCGCCCGCGTGCGCGCGGCGGACAACAATCTCATTTCCGCGAAGGAAATCCTCGTCAAAGGCATGCATCGGCTGCCCCATTTCCAGGAGGACGTAGTTTGTGATGTCCACGATGTTGGAAATGGCGTTCATCCCGCACAGTGCCAGTCTGCGGCGCATCCAGGCCGGGGACGGACCGATCTTCACATCGTAAATGTAGTGCGACACATATCTCGGGCAGAGATCCGGCGCCTCGACCGTGACCTTGAAGCCGTCCTTCTTCACGTCTGTCTCATGGCAGCCGATGGCCGGCTTTTTCAGCGGTTTGTTCAGGACCGCCGCGACCTCGCGGGCGATCCCGAAGATGCTCTGGCAGTCCGGGCGGTTCGCGGTGATCGAGATGTCAAAGATCCAGTCGTCCAGGCCGAGGATCGGTTTCACGTCCGCGCCAGGCTCTGCATCGTCCGGCAGCACCAGCAGCCCGTTGTAGCCCGCGCCCGGGTAGAAGTCTTCCCCGATGCCAAGCTCGGTCCCGGAGCAGAGCATGCCGTCTGACTCGTAGCCGCGCAGCTTGCCCTTCTTGATGGTCGCCGTTCCTTTGATCGTCACATGGTCCTTCTCGGTCTCATAGACCGTCGCGCCGACAAGCGCCAGCGGGAACTTTTTGCCTGCCTCGACGTTGTCCGCGCCGCAGCAGACCTGGAAGGTCCCCTTCTCCCCTGCATTGACCGTCGTCAGGTGAAGGTGCGTACCCTCGATCGGCTCGCAGGTCTCGACCAGTCCGACCACAATGCCGGATATATCCTTTCCGACCTGATAGAGCTCCTCCACCTCGAACCCGCAGGAGAACAGTTTCTTCTGCAGCTCCTCGGGTGTCACATCGATATCTACATATTCTTTCAGCCAGCTAAGTGGTGCAAGCATAATTCAGAATCTCCTTCTATCTTTCCCAGCCTCATAGTTCAGCTGGTTTGCTGCTCATGTTGACGTGTTCAGTTGTCATCGATCTGGCTGAGCACCCTGATGTCGGACTCGAACAGCTGCTTAATATTATTGATCCCGTACTTCAGCATGGCTGTCCGCTCGATGCCGATTCCAAATGCAAGTCCGGAATACACATCCGGGTCGATGCCGCAGTTCTCCAGAACCTTCCGGTTGACAATCCCGGCACCCAGCACCTCGATCCAGCCGGTATGCTTGCAGAAATTGCAGCCCTTGCCGCCGCATTCAAAGCAGCTCACATCAACCTCGACGGACGGTTCCGTGAACGGGAAGTAAGAAGGTCTCAGGCGCGTGCGGGTGTCGTCCCCATAGATCTTTTTAACAAAGACATCCAGCATTCCCTGAAGGTCGCCAAGCGTGATGCCCTTGTCGACGACCAGTCCCTCCATCTGGGAGAACATCGGGGAATGCGTCGCGTCATCGTCCGAGCGGAACACCTTGCCGGGAGACAGAATCTTGATCGGCGGCTTCTGCTTTTCCATGACATGGATCTGTCCGGAGGACGTCTGCGTCCTGAGCAGAAATTCCGGTGACAGATAGAAGGTATCCTGCATGTCTCTCGCCGGATGATCCTTCGGCGTGTTCAGCGCCGTGAAGTTGTAGTAGTCATTCTCAATCTCCGAGCCCTCGTAGATCGTGAAACCCATCCCCGAGAAAACGTCGATCAGCTGGTTCCGGACCTGCGTCACCGGATGGAGGCATCCGACCTGCCTGTGTGTGGAAGGCAGCGTGATGTCGATCTTCTCGCTCTCGTAGCGGGACTGAAGCTCCTTCTGCTTCATCTTCTCATCGAGCGAGTCGAAGTAATCGACCGCCCAGCTCTTCAGCTCGTTGACCTTCTTGCCGAAATCGGCCTTCTGTGCCGGCTCGATCTCCTTCATATATTTCATGAGCTGGCCGATTCTGCCGGATTTCTCAAGAAATGACTTTCTTGTCTCATAGACTGCTCTTCTGTCCTGAAGGCCGTCTGCGCTGTTTTTGATCGCATCCCTGACCTCGGCAATCTTGCCGAGAAGCTGATTTAAATCTGCCATAACCTCTCTCTTTCTGTCCTATTCCACGGCGGCTGGGACTTATGTACAAAAAAACCCGTCCCAGATTCTGCTCTGGGACGGGTTAATCTCTAATCCGCGGTACCACCCATATTCAGAAGACCGGATGTCCATGTCCTCTGCACTCGAACCGCCTGTATGCCGGCGGATGGCATCCGCTTATCCTGCATCAGCAGCACCTGCATGTGTCTGAACGCCTATGCTGCCTGCCGTTTTCGCGGAAGACTCCGATGCTGAAATTCACTCTGCCGGTCAACACCGCCCTCTCAGCAAACAGGCGGCTCTCTTTGGATGGTCCTGCACAGCTACTTACACACCTTCACAGTCATGCTGATTCTACTATCGAGGCGGAGGCGTGTCAAGCCTGACCGACGGTATCTTCCTGACAGGTCTCCCTGACATGGTCATGCGGTGATCCTGGTTCCGGTCTTCCCGGAGATGCCGTCCCTGGCCTTCTCAAGCAATGTGATCAGCGCGGTTCTTCCCGGCTTTGAGGCTGCGAATTTCATGCAGGCCTGTACCTTCGGCAGCATAGAGCCCGGCGCAAACTCACCCTCTTCGCAGTAGCGCTGCGCTTCCTCGACGGTGAGACGGTCCAGATCCTTCTGATCCGGCTTGCCGAAATGAACTGCGACCTTCTCGACCGCTGTGAGGATGATCAGGGTGTCGGCGTCAACTTCCTCGGCGAGCCGCTCCGCCGCAAAGTCCTTGTCGATGACAGCTGCCGCGCCCTTCAGGTGATGGCCCTCTGTCTGGAAAACCGGGATGCCGCCGCCTCCGCAGGCAATGACAACGTGGTTCGTATCGACGAGCGAGCGGATGGTCCCGATCTCGATGATCGACCTTGGGGCCGGGGACGCGACCACACGGCGGTAGCCTCTTCCCGAGTCCTCGACGATATCATAATGACGCTCGCGGATGAGCTTGTCCGCCTCCTCCTTCGTCAGAAACGGTCCGATCGGCTTGGTCGGATGCTGAAATGCCGGATCAGAAGGGTCGACCTCAATCTGCGTCAGCACCGTCGCGACACCGAGATCAATGCCCCTGTCAAGCATTTCCTCGCGCATCGCGTTCTGAAGATCATAGCCGATGTAACCCTGGCTCATCGCGACGCAGACAGAAAGCGGTACCGTGATATAGCGCTCCGGATCTGTCCTGACCAGCGCATTCATTGCATTCTGGATCATTCCGACCTGCGGGCCGTTGCCATGGGCGATGACGATCTCGCAGCCCTCCTCGATCAAGTCGCAGATGGCTTTGGCCGTCCGGTGGCTTGCCACCATCTGTTCGGGCAGATTCTTCCCGAGGGCATTCCCGCCTAGAGCGATGACCACTCTTCTCTTTTTCTTTTCTGGCATACCTTCTCCCTTCTCTCAGAGCCTGACCATCGCGAAATACGGGCATCCGGCTCCTTTGAGCACTTCGTCTTTTGCCACTCATATCATCTGATTGCTGAAAAAGGATTCTCCCGCCTTTTCCACTGGGAAAAGACGGGAGAATGATGCACTGCCAGGGCAGTCTGCCTCCTGATCAGCAGAAGAATCTTGGCATATTTCTTGCCGCCAGCTTCTCCAGCGCTGCCTGCGGATTCTTCTCTTTTGCAAGGAAGATCATCGCCGCGATGATATACGGCTTGTAGGAGGCTTCCTTGTACAGGGTATCAAGGGCCGCGTTGAAGACCGGTGCCTCGACCTCGCCTCTCTCGCAGGAGACGCCTTCGATATCCGCCGGCAGGCAGTGCAGATACAGCGCCTTGCCGTTGTTCGTGGTCTTCATGAGCTTCTCGGTGCAGCACCAGTCCATATATTCCTTGTTGTGCTCAAGCATCTGCTTCTCAAGCCTGTCGATGCCCTCGAAGTCGCCCTCTCCGTACAGGTTCGTGCGGGTCTCCATCATTGCAAACGGTGCCCAGCTCTTCGGATAGACGATGTCCGCTCCCTCGAATGCTTCTGCCATGTTGTTGGTCTTGGTGAAGGACCCGCCGCTCTTTGCCGCGTTCTTGCGCGCGATCTCCTCCGTCTCCGGCATCACGTCATATCCGTCCGGATGCGCCAGCACGACATCCATCCCGAAGCGGGTCATCAGGCCGATGACACCCTGCGGGACGGAGAGCGGCTTGCCGTAGCTCGGCGAATATGCCCAGCTCATGACAAGCTTCTTGCCCTTCAGGTTCTCGACTCCGCCGAAGTAGTGGATGACCTCCTCCATGTCCGCCATGCACTGCGTCGGATGGTCGACATCGCACTGCAGGTTGACGAGAGTCGGCTTCTGCTCGAGAATTCCGTCCTTGTATCCCTTCTCAACCGCGTCCGCGACCGTCTTCTGATAAGTGTGGCCCTTTCCGATGTACATATCGTCGCGGATTCCGATGACGTCCGCCATGAAGGAGACCATGTTGGCGGTCTCACGGACTGTCTCGCCGTGTGCAATCTGGCTCTTCTTCTCGTCCAGATCCTGCGGGGTCAGTCCCAGCAGATTGCAGGCAGATGCAAATGAGAATCTGGTTCTGGTCGAGTTGTCGCGGAAGATCGAGATCCCGAGTCCTGAATCGAAGATCCTGGTGGAGATGTTGTTTTCTCTCAGGTGTCTCAGTGCGTCTGCAACGGTAAATACAGCGGCAAGCTCATCGTCTGTCTTGTCCCAGGTCCAGAAGAAGTTGTCGTTGTACATCTTTTTGAAATCAAGTGTGTCCAGTTTCCCAATAAACTGCTTCAGCTCAGCGTCCATGGCTATGATCTCCTCTCGTCCTATAACAGACCGGCTGCCTGACCGATATCCGGCAGCCGCCCGGTTGTTCCATTACAGAATGCATTACAGAATGTTGTTATTCGTCTTTCCGCCTCTGTACTCCTCGATGTCGGAGGTCTTCTCCTCGGTCGGGTACAGCGGGATTGCCGCCGCGTACAGCGCAGCCGCCCTCACCAGGTCATCCTTCCAGGTGATCTCATTCGGAGCATGCGCCTGGCTCTCGGCGCCCGGCCCGAAGCCGACACACGGAATGCCGTAGCGGCCCATGATCGAGACACCGTTCGTGGAGAAGGTCCACTTGTCTGTCAGCGGACGGTCGCGGAGCGCCTCCTGTCCCTTCGGCGCAATTCTCTTGTCGCCGAACAGGGCCTTGTGGGCATCCGTGAGTGCCTTGACATGCGCCGCGTTCTCCTTGCTGATCCAGGTCGGGAAGTATGCTTCTGTCTCATAGACCTCGCCGGTCCATGCCGGACGGGCGTACATGTACATCGAAACCTTCACATCATCGCCATACTTCTTCACTGCCGGCAGATTGCGGATTTCCTCCAGGCAGGTCTCGTAGGTCTCGCCTGCCGTCATGCGGCGGTCGATCGAGATCGCGCAGCTGTCCGCGACAGCGCAGCGGCTCGGGGAGGTATAGAAGATCTGGGAAACCGTGCAGGTTCCTCTTCCGAGGAATCTTGCATCCTCATAATTCTCAGGATTGTATTTCGGGTCAAGCATCTTGGACAGACCGCGGATCACGGTGCTTTCGGTGCAGTCGTTGTTGTTCAGGGCCCGGACGTCGTTTATGATGTCCGCCATCTTGTAGATGGCGTTGTCGCCGCGCTCCGGAGCGGAGCCGTGGCAGGAGACTCCCTTCACATCGACGCGGATCTCCATGCGTCCGCGCTGTCCTCTGTAGACACCGCCGTCCGTCGGTTCCGTGGAGATGACAAACTCCGGTCTGATCTTGTCCTTGTTGACGATGTACTGCCAGCACAGTCCGTCGCAGTCTTCCTCCATGACGGAGCCGACAACCATGATCTTGTATCCCTCCGGGATCAGATCCAGGTCTTTCATGATCTTCGTGCCGTAAAGTGCGGAAGCCATGCCGCCTTCCTGGTCGGAAGCGCCTCTTCCATAGATGATGTCGTCTGTCTCATATCCCTCGTACGGATCGTTTGTCCAGTTGTCCCGGTTGCCGATGCCGACGGTATCGATATGGCTGTCGATTGCGATGATCTTCTTGTCATCGCCGATATCTCCGTGTCTGCCCATCCAGCCGATGATGTTGCCCAGTCCGTCGATCTCAACCTTGTCGAACCCGACCTTCTCCATCTCTGCCTTGATGCAGGCGACGACTTCCTTCTCCTCCGTGCTCTCGCTCGGGTGAGAAATCATCGCTCTGAGAAACCGCGTAAGGTCACTGCGGTATCCTTCTGCTGCCTTTTTGATCTGTTCGTAATCGAGACTCATGTACATACCCTCCATAAGACGATCTGCGTGCATCTCCTGAATCTTCTACTCACTCTACCACACTTCTGTCTGTCAGGACAGCTGTCCGTGGCCGACAAACTGTTTTTCTCCGGGCTCGATGCCGTAGGCACCATCCCAGACGACCCTTCTGAAATAATCCGGATCGGTATTCCCCTCTGTCGAGAAGATCAGAACCTGTGAATCGCTTCCAAGTTCCAGTTCATCCCGAAGCGGCTTTAAGCGGTCGTCCATCATGATCTGTGCCACGGCTCCCATGCCGACGGCGCCAGACTCGCCGGATATGACAACCGGGTCTCCGTGGAGCGGGACGGCAAGCATCCGCATGCCCTTCGCGGCCACCCAGTCTACAGCTGAGATGAAGCAGTCCGCATGGTTTCTGAGGATGTCCCAGCCGATGATGTTCGGCTCGCCGCAGGCAAGCCCGGCCATAATCGTCTTCAGGTCGCCCTTCACAACGGCTGGCTCACCGGTTCCCTTCACGGCGCCCTTGTACAGGCAGGCTGCCGCGCTGGCCTCCACGATGATGAACTTTGGCGGGTTGTGCGGATACAGATTCGTGAAATATCCGACGACAGAGGAAGCAAGGGAGCCGACGCCGGCCTGCACAAATACGTGGGTCGGCCGGTTGACCTCCACTTCCTTCAGCTGCTCGGCCGCCTCGCTGGAGATGGTGCCGTAGCCCTGCATGATCCAGGACGGGATATCCGTGTATCCCTCCCAGGCGGTATCCTGCACGATGACACCGTGCTTCGTCTCGGAGGCCTCCTTTGCGGCGATCCGGACACAGTCATCATAGTTGACGTCCTCAATCGTGACGGTCGCGCCTTCCTTTGCGATGTTGTCATAGCGGCTCTTTGAGGAACCCTTCGGCATATGGACGACCGCCTTCTGGTGCAGCCTGTGTGCTGCCCAGGCGACGCCGCGCCCGTGGTTTCCGTCCGTCGCGGTGAAGAAGGTCGCGTGTCCGAAGTCCTTCTCCAGCTCCGGGCTTGTCAGAAAGTCGTAGCTGACCTCCGAGATATCCTTGCCGATCTCCTTCGCGATGAAGCGTCCCATCGCATAGGAAGCCCCGAGCACCTTAAAGGCGTTCAGTCCGAATCTCCACCGCTCGTCCTTGACGTAGAGACCGCCAAGTCCGAGGTACCTGGCCATGTGCGAAAGATCCGCAAGCGCTGTCACGTCGTACTGGGGGAAACTTCTGTGGAAGGCCCTCGCCTTCGCCACATTCTCCAGAGACATAATCTGTAGATTCTTGTCGCAGCTGGGCGGCATGTGGTTCATCGCCCAGCGCATTTCCAGTTCATCCATCTCCGTCTCCATCTTCCATCTTCCATCTTCCCGCTCCGGCCTGAGGCCGCCGCGGTATATAACAATATGTTTTTTAAACAAACTTTTTGTTTGGTACTACCACTATAGCATATCTCAACCGCTTGTCAATGCCTTCTGATCTCCTTCCGGAAACCTTTTGATGCCTTCAGGACCCTTCTGGTCTCTTCTGCTTCTTCCGGTAGTAGGTATCCTCCAGCGGAAGCTTTGTCCGGATTTTTCCGTCCAGCGCAAAGTACGCGCCTGCGATGGCCGGCGCTGCCGGAATGGCCGTGATCTCCCCGATGCCCTTCGCCCCGAAGGCTGTCTCGATCTCGCCTCCCTCCGGCTCATGGTGCACCATGATCGCATGGATCTCCGGAATCTGGGTGGCCCGAAGCAGTCCGAGCGTTCCGAACCGGGCCTTCGGGACGCAGTCCTTCAGCGGAAAGTCCTCCGTCACCCCATAACCCATCGACATCAGGACACCGCCCTCAATCTGCCCCTCGATTGAGAGAGGGTTGATAACCCGGCCTGCGTCGTAAGCGGCGTAGATGTCTGTGACGCGCCCCTCGTCGTCTAGGATGGCGACATTGGTCGCATAGGCGTAGGCAATGTGGCTCTTCGGGTTCGGCTTCGCCGCGCCGAGCCTGTCGGTCGGCTCGAAATAGACATATGAGAATGACTGGCCCTCAAGCCTCGACAGCTCGCCGCCTTCAGCGTCCAGAGCCTCCTTCAGCTTCCGGCCGGCGCCCCGTACGGCCTCACCTGTCAGGAGCGTCTGCCTCGACCCGGAGGTTGTGCCGGAGTCCGGGGCATTCTCGGTGTTGCTGACTGCATTGCGGATACGCGACATCGGAAGGCCGGTGATCTCCGCGATGTCCTGACAGAAAACGGTCAGACAGCCCTGCCCGATATCGGAGGCTGCCGAGTAGATGACGACGTCCCCCTTCTCCACCTGCAGCCTTGCCCGGCCCTTGTCCGGCAGACCGACACCGACGCCCGCATTTTTCATCGCGCAGGCGATCCCGGCATGCCCCGGATGCTTTTCAAAAACGTCCCGCACCGCCAGAAGGGTCTCCCTGAGGGCTGTCGAGCCGTCCGCGATCTGCCCGTTCGGCAGCACAAGTCCCGGCTCAATCGCATTCCGAAAACGAATCTCCCACGGGGAGAGTCCGGCCTTCTTCGCCAGCAGATCGATCACGCACTCGAGCGCGAACTCGCTCTGCGTGACGCCGAAGCCCCGGAATGCGCCGGCCGGCGGATTATTCGTATAGTACCCGTACCCGCGGATGTCCGTGTTCTGGTAGGTGTACGGGCCGACCGCGTGGGTGCAGGCACGCTCCAGAACCGGACCGCAGAGAGAGGCATAAGCCCCTGTGTCAAAGAAGATCTCGCAGTCGAGTCCGGTGAATTTTCCGTGCTCGTCGCAGCCGAGCGTGAAGGTTGCCTTCATGGCATGGCGCTTGGGATGGAAATTGATGGACTCCTGTCTGGAAAAATGAACCTTCACGGCTCTTTTGTACGTCCAGGCTGCGAGTGCCGCGATGTGCTGGGCGGAGACATCCTCCTTGCCGCCGAAGCCGCCGCCGATGAGCTGATTCTCGACAATAACCCGTTCCGGGTTCCAGCCGAACATGATCGCGACCTCGCGCCTTGTGTCGTAGGCCCCCTGGTCGGTCGAAAGGATCTTGACGCCGTTTTTATAAGGAAAAGCCACCGCGCACTCCGGCTCCAGAAACGCATGCTCCGTAAACGGCGTCTCGAAGGTTTCCGTCACAGTGTATTTCGAGGCCTTCAGCGCCCGTTTTGCATCTCCTCTCGTCACATGCCGGCTCTGGCAGAGATTGCCCTCCTCGTGGATCCTCGGTGCGTCCGGCCGTCTGGCCTCGTCGATGTTCCGCACCGGCTCGAGCACCTCATAGTCGACATGTACAAGCTTTTTCGCTGTCTCCAGCGCATCCCGGTCTTCCGCAACGACCAGGCAGATTGCGTCTCCGACCATCCTCGTCGTGTCGCCCTCGGCGATCATGACGTCCCAGTCCTGCTGGATGTGGCCGACCTTGTTGTGCGGCACGTCCGCCGCCGTCAGAATGCCGATCACGCCCGGAACCTTCCTGGCTTCCAAGAGGTCGATCTTTCTGACAACCGCTCTCGGGTATGCCGCCCGTACGCACGACGCATAGGCCATGGCGGACGCATCAAAGCCATAGACATCGCTCCGGTTCTCTGCCGTTCCGTCATAGATACTGCCGTCCCGGCGCGCCAGGGCGGCCCGCACCCGGCTCCTCTCCGGCTCCTCCGGCAGGCTGAGCTCACAGCTTCTCCTGCGGTACGGGACATCCTCCTCGAGACCGTAGGCGCGGTTAAGATTCTGCCAGACGTCCTCAATCTCGATATCATCCGGGTACTTGCCGGTTCCAAGCACCTTCTTGCGCACGTCAACGCGGAAGGTTCTGGTCCCGACACGCCCGTAATCCTCCTGTTCCGGCTCGTAGTCGATCTGCTTCACGCCCCGGAGCACCTCTCCCGCGAGACGGATACCCTCTATGATCTTCCGGTATCCGGTACAGCGGCAGAGGTTGCCGCGGATCGCCGTCTTGATTTCCTCATCTGTCGGATCCGGGTTCTGCCTGAGCAGCCCGGCTGCGCTGATGACCATTCCCGGCGTGCAGAAGCCGCACTGGACGGAGCCGCTGACCCCGAACGCATAGACAAATGCTTCCTTCTCGAGGTCTGTCAGCCCCTCCACTGTGACGATTTCCTTCCCGGCAACTCTCTGCGTCTTCAGAACGCAGGCTCTTGTCGGTTTCCCGTCCACCAGAATCATGCAGGCCCCGCAGGCGCCCTCACTGCACCCATCCTTGACAGAATGAAGATGAAGTTCGTCCCGAAGAAAACGGAGCATCGACGTCTGTTTCGATGTCGATACACGTTTTCCATTCACCGTGAATGTATACTGCTCAGCCATGTCGGCTCCTTCTTGCCAATTCATAAGTCCACTTTGCTTCATTATTTCGTGTCTCGCAGAAACTCCGGGCACGGCATGACCGGTCGCTCAGAAAAGAGCAAGCCGGTCATGATCCTGTACTGTTCAGTTACGCTTCCGTACGCTCTCCGGCGCCCGGAGCAAGCAGATAGCTGTGATTCCGGATAGCCTCCAGTATAAACTCTCTCAGCGGTTCATACAGAGCGGACTTTTCAGCCACATCGACCTCCTGCACCTTTCCGGCAAAACGCAGACGTACATGTGTCCCCTCAAGCACCAGGAAGCCCTGATTCTCGCTGCTGTCCATGTCCTCCTTCGACCAGAACAGCGTCAGCTTGTCCTTGTATGGACGCCCGCTGTACGGGCAGAAGACCGCGCAGTTGCCGCACTCGTTGCACATCCCGTCCATGTGAAGAATCTGATCCATCTTCAGGCCCGGGACCTTGATCGCGATATTCGCGCGGTTCGGGCAGACATCCGTGCAGACCTCGCAGACGGTCGCGCAGCCCAGACACCTCGGGTCGGGCTCCTGCGTGAGCGCTGCTGTCAGCTGCCCCTTCTTTCTCAGAAGCACTGCCTCATTTCCTGCGGCATTCTCCTCCTCGTACCGGTCAAAATGTGCGCCGGCTATGGCCTGTGCGCACCTTGCTGCATCCGCGATGGCCTTGACGACCGTCGCCGGCCCCCTTCTGCCGTCACCGACCGCATAGATATGAGGCTTTGAGGTCTGAAGATGCTCATCGACCACCGGACGCCCCTTCTCATCGAGCCTGACAGACAGGTTCTCATACAAGGTGGTATCGATTCTTTCCCCGACGGCTGTGATCACCGTATCCGCCGGAAGCAGTTTCTTCTCGCCGCTGTCAACCGGTCTTCTCCTGCCGCTCTCGTCGGGCTCGCCGAGCTTCATGACCGAGCAGACAAGCGTTCCATCCTTCAGGCTGACCGGTGCCAGCAGTTCCTCGAAGATCACGCCATCCTCGAGCGCCATCCTCAGCTCTTCCTCGTCCGCCGGCATATAGCGCTTCGTTCTGCGGTAGACAAGACGGACGGTGCGGACGCCTCTCTGGCGGACCGCCGCCCTGGCCACATCCATCGCGGTGTTGCCGCCGCCGATGACGACAACGTCCTTTCCAAGGTTCAGCGAATCCTGTCCGTACTTGACGGCTGTCAGGAAATCGAGCGCATCCATGGACTTTCCTTCCTTCAGCACCGGGGCGGAACCCTTCCAGGCGCCTGTCGCGAGGACAAAGTCCGTGAAGCCGTCCTTCTTCAGCTGCTCAAGGTCTGTGATTTCCCTGCCCGTGATGATCCGGGCTCCGAACCGCTGGCAGAGCTTGACGTCCTTCTCAATCCTCCGGTCCTCGATCCGGAAATGAGGGATCGCGTATTTCACAATTCCGCCGGCTTCCTGCCTCTTCTCGAACACGACCGTCTCGACGCCGGCTCTTGAAAGGAAGAAGGCAGACGCCAGTCCGGCAGGCCCCGCGCCGATCACGGCTGCCTTTTTGCCGGAAGCCTTCGGTGCCGGCCGCTTCGGCTCGCTCATATAGGTGTCGTAGGCACTTTCCGCCGCCTGCAGCTTCACCTCACGGATATGCAGTCCCTCCTCGTAGTAATTCCGCATGCACCGGTCCGCACAGGTATGCGGGCAGAGCGTTCCTGTGATGAACGGAAGGGCGTTCTTCTCGACAATGATCCGGAAGGCATCGTACGGGCGGCCTTCCTCCATCGCCTGCAGGTAGGCCGGAATATCCTGGTGGATCGGGCAGGACGTCGTGCAGGGCGAAAGGAAGCAGTTCATCAAAGGCAGGCTCTCCTCCACCTTCCTCGACGGCAGCGGCTTCACCGGTTTGTTATAACGTCCGCTTTCAAGCGCCCTCTTCTCCAGCTTCGTGACAGCAGAGACATCGACCTTCGTGAATGCCTTGCCCGGAATATCCGAGAGGACCTTGTAGAACTGCGACAGCCGCTCATATCCGCCCGGCTTGAGGATCGTGGAAGCCACGGTCACCGGCCAGACGCCTGCTGAGACAAGGTCATGGATGTTGAAATAGTCCGCTCCGCCGCAGTAGGAGATCCGGAGCTTTCCGTTAAACTGCTCCGAAAGCCGGCGGGCCAGCTCGATCGTCAGCGGGAACAGGGCACGCCCTGACATATACATCTCCTCGCTCGGGAGCTCATGCGCCTTCACGTCAACCGGGAAGGTGTTCGTCAGCTTCACGCCGAAGGACAGGCCGAGCTCATCCGCCTCTTCCTGCAGGCGCTCCAGCATCGGGACTGCGTCCTTCCACTGCAGATCCGTCGTGAAATGATGATCGTCGAACGCGATATAGTCAAAACCGAGTCCGTCCAGCGTTCTGCGCGCATACTCGTAGCCCAGAAGCGTCGGGTTGCACTTGACGAAGGTATTCAGCTTCTTTGTCTTCAGCATGTAGGAGGCGATGGCCTCGATTTCCGACGGCGGACAGCCGTGCAGAGTCGACTCGGTCACGGAATCCGAGATCTTGGACGGAATCCGGCGGATATCGCTCACGGTCACATGGCGGAGCTTTTTGCTCCTGACCGCCTCAAGGGAAGTTTCCACACAGTCCCGGAAAACCTCATCCTTTGACGCGTCGATCATGGTGTCGATAAAGTGGTTGACCTTCGGCTGCCGGATGCCGTCGAGGTCATATCCGACCGACATATTGAAGACGATGCCGTCCGGGTCGCCCAGATCGAATTCCTTCGCGATGATGTGAATGATGAACCAGGCCTTGATGTACTCGTGCAGCGCTTCCTCCACGGTCAGCTCTGTCGACCACTCGCAGTTGTAGCCCTCATCCTGCATCTCGATGCAGGGCTTCGGGACACACTTCGCAAGCTCGCGTCCGTCCATCTTCTGGACCGTCTTGAGCTCAAACCAGGATGAGCCGCCCGCATAGGCTGCAATCAGGTTCTGCGCCAGCTGCGTGTTCGGCCCTGCCGCCGGTCCGTAGACCGTCTCAATTGTCTGCCCGAAGATCGGGAACCGCTTCTCCTCGTCCCGCTGCACAACCTTGCGGACACCGAAGATGCTTCTGTTCTTCTTGTACTCTGTCAGCACCCAGTCCAGAAGATCCCTGAACGGGATCGGACGCATGATATCGCTCATAACCTGAACCCTCCTGTTTTCCTGTTCCTGCTCTCCCTGCTTGATATTCCCCGCTTTGCTTTTTTTGTTTTATCTGTTACAGATAATCCTTCGGATGATACGAAGTCTCATTCAGGGACCCCCAGAGCCTGCACGCCTGCTCCATCGAGAACGCGTTGATCTTCTCTTCGTCGATTCCGACAAACGCACGGTCCTTGTAAAGCACCTTCCCGTTGATGATGGTTGTCCGGCAATTGTGTCCGTTCATCCCGAACAGCAGATGACCATCGATGTTCTCATCCGAGATCGGGGTAAATGGATCATAGTCCATGACGATGACGTCTGCGGCTGCTCCCGGCTTCAGGATTCCGACCGGCTTCTTGAAATACCTGCCTGCGATCTCCCGGTTGTTCTCAAAGAGCATCTTCATGTCCTCGCCCCAGGCGACATTCGGCATCTCCGCGTTGTGCCGCTGGATGATCAGGAAGACCTTCAGAGACTCGAGCATGTCGTGCGTGTAGGCGTCTGTCCCCATACCAACAAGAATGCCCTTCTTCATCATCTGAAGGACCGGCGCGCAGCCGACTGCGTTGCCCATGTTCGATTCCGGATTGTTGACGACCATCGTCCCGGTCTCCCGGATGATGTCCATCTCGCTGCCGCTCAGATGGATGCAGTGGCCGAGCAGCGTCTTCTTTCCGAGGATATTGTTGTTCAGAAGCCGTTCGACCGGTCTCGTGCCGTAATTCTGAAGGCTGTCCCAGACATCATTCATGCCCTCTGCCACGTGGATGTGGAAACCGGTCCGGCCGTCGTTGGCCTCCACCATCTTCTCAAATGTCCGATCAGAGATGGTGAACAGCGCGTGGCCGCCGAACATTGCCTTGATCATGTCGCTGTTTTCCTTCTCGCACCATGTGAGGAAGTCGGCGTTCTCCTGGATGCTCTGAAGACACTTCTCCTCCCCGTCGCGCTCCGAAACCTCATAGCAGAGGCAGGCACGCATGCCGAGCTCCTTTGCGACATCCTTGATCGCAAACAGAGAACCCGGGATTTCACAGAAGGATGCATGGTGATCGAAGATCGTCGTCACACCGTCGCGGATGCACTCGAGGATCGTCACGTAGGCGCTTGCCCTTGTCAGGTCGAGATCCAGTCTCCGGTCGATCGCCCACCACATGCCGTCGAGGATCTCATAGAAATTCGTCGGATTGTATCCTTTGACCGACAGCCCTCTCGCAAGCCCGGAGTAGATATGGGTATGGACATTGATAAAGCCCGGCATGATGAGACCGCCTTTCGCGTCGATGGTCTCCGCCTTCGGATACTTTTTCTCCATATCCGGGCAGGTTCCGACTTCCAGAATCTGCTCCCCGTCTATGACGACCGCACCGTCCTTATAGTACGGATGCGCTGCGTCCCTGGTAATCACACGTCCATTTTTGACAATCAGCATCGTCCCTTCCTCCTTTTCATCTTCAAATCCGGTGTTCTGCTGCAGCAGTTTCATCTATGATTGAAAAAACATTCTGTCTGCCTTACAATAAATCCGATCTTTTTTATTCAATATGGACCCGCAACCGCCGCCGGTATTCTGCGGCAGAATGGAGCTTTTTATGAGTCAGCCTTACAATTTTGACAACTGGAAACGCCTCGTCAGGGCGCTTGCCATGCAGTACGGTTCAATGTGCGAGGTCGTTCTGCACGACCTGACCGGCGGCGACCCCAGCCACACCATCATCGCCATCGAGAACGGCCAGATCTCCGGACGCAAGGTCGGTGACGGCTCCTCTGTGATTGCAGCGGAGGCGATGGAAGAACTGAACAAGGTTCACGAGGACCGGCTCTCCTATCTGACCAGAACCCACGACGGAAAGATTCTGAAATCGACCAGCCTCTTCATCCGTGATGACGACGGCCGTATCGTCGGGATCCTCGGTCTCAATACCGACCTGTCCCTCTCCCTTGCCGCGGAGAATGCGCTCCATTCCTTCAATACCAGCACTGACCGGGAATCCGAGCCCCAGCAGATCACCACGAATGTCTCTGATCTGCTCGACACGCTGATTCAGGAAAGTATCCGGATTGCCGGCAAACCGGCTGCCCTCATGGACAAGACGGACAAGATCCGCGCCATCCGCTTTCTCAACGACAGCGGCGCCTTCCTGATCACCAAGTCCGGTCCGAAGATCTGCCAGGTCTTCAACATCTCCAAATACACGCTGTACAGCTACCTCGACGAAGCCAGACAGCAAAATGACTGACTTTTGTTGATATTGCTGACTTGATTATACATCTTTCAGCGCATGATTGGTATAGTCATCGCACAATATCTGAAATCTTTTTTGGATGCATGCCGATTTTTCTGTTTGCTTTCAACCTTCATCCTTTCGTACTCCGTGCGTGGTGATGAGCGGCCGCTTTCAACAAAAAGGGGGCTGTGCAGCATATTGATCGCCGCACAGCCCCCTTGCTATGTTCTCACGCGCCTTCCGTACTCAGGAAATACTGATACCGCATATCCTCCGGCTTCAGCTTTTCCAGCACCTCGAGGTATTCCGCCGCATCCTTTCTGCAGGCCTGAAGATCATGGTCCAGATAGTTTCCGCACTCCTCGATCTTCGCACCCGGTATCTCACCTTCAAAATCCCGCATGAAGCGGAAGGAGTTCACGATACAGTCCAGCACCTCCGCATCCGTCAGTCCTCTCGTCAGAAAGTACATCCCGGTCCGGCAGCCCATCGGTCCGACATAGATCACGCCGTCCTTGTACTGACTGTTGCGCGCATAGGTTGCAAACAGGTGCTCCATCGTGTGGATGGAACCATTTGACAGATAGCTGCCGTGATTGGGCTCCTTCATCCGCACATCCCAGGTTCTGACGTCGCCGTCCTCCCTTGAGAGATAGACACCCCTCTTCAGTTTCGTATGATCCACACAGAAGCTCTGAATCTGCTTCATTCTTTCTCCTCCTTGAGGCTTCTCTCCGCAGCCTTTCTTCTCCCGGCAGCCGGCCTGCGTCCTGCCCTTGCTCCCGATGCCTTCGTCTGCGGCTTTTTTTCTGCCTTCGGCTCTGCCGCCTTCGCCTCTTTATCCTGCGGCTTCTGCTCTGTCTTCGGCTCTGCCGCCTTTGCCTCTTTATCCTGCGGCTTCTGCTCTGTCTTCGGCTCTGCCGCCTTCGCCTCTTTATCCTGCGGCTTCTGCTCTGTCTTCGGCTCTGCCGCCTTTGCCTCTTTATCCTGCGGCTTCTGCTCTGTCTTCGGCTCTTCCACCTTTGCCCCGGCAGCCTTCTTCGCTGTCCGTCTCTTCCTCACAGCTGCCTTCGCCTGCTCGTTCCCGGAAGCTTTCTTCTCCACCTTCGTGCAGGAGAAGATACTGATTCCCATCGGAGGCACCAGCACACGGATCGAATCCGGCAGCTCGTCGCACTCCTCCTCCTTTGAGCTCTTCGCCCGCGGATTGACGTTGCCGTCCCCTCCGAAAGCGATGTCATCGGAATTGAAGATTTCCTTGTACTTTCCTGCAAACGGGACGCCGATCTTGTGGTCTTCGTATGCGAGCGCTGAGAAATTCACCACACAAAGCAGCGTCTCCTCCTCCGACTTGCGCAGAAAGACCAGCATGTTCTCATTCGCGGAAATGTTGTTGATCCACTCAAAGCCCTCCGGACTGTAATCCAGACTGTAGAGCGCTGGATGGCTGCGGTACAGATCAAGGAGCGCTGCCATGTAGCCCTGGAACTGAACATTCTCCTCATGGTCAAGGGCACTCCAGTCCACACCTGTCTTTTCCGACAGCGGCATCTTCTGGCCAATGTCGTTTCCCATCGCCAGAAGCTTCTTTCCCGGATGCAGGAACATATATCCGTAGCAAGCCCTGAGATTCGCAAACTTTGAGCGCTTGCGGCCCGGCACCTTTGAGTACATGGAGCCGTACTTCTCATTCACATCCTCGTAGGACAGAGCCAGCATGAACTGCTCCGAGTAATTGTAAACCATGCTGAAGATCAGCTGCTGATGGTGGGGGCCTCTGAAAATCGGGTCGAGCTGAATATACTCAATCAGGGCATCTCTGAAGCCGCGGTTCCACTTATAGTCCAGTCCAAGACCGCCCTCGGAAACTGTTCCGGTCTCCTGCGGCCAGTCGGAAGCATCCTCAGCCGCGAGAATCGTCCCCGGACACTCTTTCTTCGTCACCGTGCTCAGCGTGCGGAGAAATGTCACAGCCTCCAGGTTTTCATTGCCGCCGTAGATGTTCGGCACCCACTCGCCGTATGTCTTGCCATAGTCCAGGTACAGCAGCTTGGACAGATCCGCCAGCTGCAGGCCGTCGATGTGGTATTCCTTCAGCCAGAAAACAGCACTGGCGACCAGGAAATTGCGGACCTGCGGGCTTTTAAGGTTAAAGTAAAGGCTCCCGTCCGGCTTGTAGAGCGACTGTCTCGGATCGTCCGATTCATAAAGCCCTGTGCCGTCGAATCCGCTCAGTCCGTTCAGGTCTCTGCTGAAATGAGAGGGATCCCAGTCGAGAATGACGCCGATCCCCTTCTGGTGAAGCGTATCGATAAAGTACCGGAAGTCCTCGCTGCTCCCATAGCGGGAGGTCGGCGCAAAGAACGCCTCCGGTCTTAAGCCCATCGTATCATCCTCGGAATATTCAAGAAGCGGGAACAGCTCGACGGTCGTGTATCCCATCTTTGCGGCGTAATCGGACAGATCCTCCGCGAGCTCCCTGTATCCGGGGACATGGCCTTCTCCGTCCGGAACCCGGAAGGTTGCCAGACTGACCTGGTAGACTGAGACCGGCTGTGTCTTTGAATCCGATCCCTTTCTCGCCTCCATCCACGCCTGGTCGCCCCACTCGTAAGCGGAGAGGTTCTTTACGATCGAGGCGGTATTCGGGCGCAGCTCAGACTGGAAACTGAACGGGTCGCTCTTCAGATATGTCAGGCCGTGCTTCGCCTTGATCTCATATTTGTACAGTGCTCCGGATGTAAGACCCGGAACAAACAATTCAAAAATACCATAGTCCTTCAGCCGTCTCATCGGAAGCCGTCTGCCGTCCCAGAGGTTGAAGTCCCCGACAACAGAGACGCGGACTGCATGAGGCGCCCAGACTGCAAAATACACACCGTCCGTCCCGTTTATGGTCATCGGGTGCGCGCCGAGGTACCGGTACAGCTCCCAGCAGTTGCCGGCCGCGAACTTTTTCAGGACCGTTTCCGGAATCTGGGGTTCGAAATTATAGGGATCCGCGAAGGAATGCTTGCTCCCGTCTGTAAACTCTACCTCAAGTGTATAATCCGGTATCTTCTTCCCCGGCAGAAGAACGGCGAAAAATCCCGACTCGTCCTCCATGTCCATCGGATAGCTGCTGCCTGTTGAAGCCACATGGACCGTCACAGACTTCGCTGTCGGACAATACGTCTGGACCAGAATGCCCTCTTCCGTCTTCGTCGCGCCGAGAAAACTGTGGGGATCGTCTTCCTCGGAATAGACAAGTCCTTCGATCCGGGCCCAGTCCATCTCATCGTAGAGCTTTTCATTCATCATGAGTTCTCCTCCCAAACCTGAATTGCCAACAAAGACATTCTATCATTCATCGTCGGTTCCGACAAGTATGACAGCAGATTTGACGTATTCATCCGACATTCTGACGAATTACCGGACTGCCTGTCTCCGCAGAGATGCTCCGTATGTGATATGCGTCAGCGCACGACTCTGACACGGATCACCCCATCGATGGCCGACAGCTGCCGCCCGGTCTCCTCCTCAAGGTCCGCATCGATGTCAACCAGTGTGTAGGCATATTCGCCGCGGCTGGTGTTGGACATGCCTGCCACATTCGTGAAGGACAGCACCTGTGTAATCTGGCTGATCATCTGCGGTATGTTCTTATGATAGATGGCAATTCTGTGCTTTGCCTTGCAGACGCCCATGCTGCAGGCCGGATAGTTCACGGAATGTGTGATATTTCCGTTCTCAAGAAAGTCCGTCAGCTCGACAACGGCCATCTTCGCGCAGTTCTCCTCCGCTTCCTCCGTGGAAGCACCCAGATGCGGAGTTGCAATGACACCTTCCTTTCCGGCTGTCTTCTGATTCGGGAAGTCGGTGACATAGCGGAACACCTTTCCCTCCCGGACGGCCTTGAGCATCGCATCCTCATCGACAAGAAGGTCCCTTGCAAAATTCAGGAAGACCACCCCCTCCTTCATCTTTGAGATCGCCTCCGCGTTGACCATTTCCCGTGTAGAATCCAGAAGCGGCACGTGAATCGTGATAAAATCGCAGTTTTCGTAGATCTCATCGACATTCTTCGTGTTCCGCACCTGACGGCTGATGTTCCATGCAGCCGTTGTGGAAAGATACGGGTCATATCCGTACACATCCATGCCGAGCTCCACCGCCGCATTCGCCACCATGCATCCGATGGCGCCCAGGCCGATCACACCGAGCTTCTTTCCAAAAAGCTCGTGGCCGACAAATGCTTTCTTGGCCTTCTCCATATCCTTGGAGATGTTCGCGTCGGATTCATTGTCAAGCACCCACCGGATGCTCTGGCTCATGTTGCGGGCCGCGTTCAGCATAGCTGCCAGCACCAGTTCCTTGACACTGTTGGCGTTGGCACCCGGGGTATTGAAGACCACGACACCCTGCTTCGCATATTTCTCAAGCGGGATGTTGTTGACACCTGCGCCGGCGCGGGCGACAGCCAGCGTCCTGTCTGAAAGCTCGATCTCCGCCATCTTCGCACTGCGGACCAGGATCGCGTCCGCTTCCTGAAGATCCTCCGTCCGCTGATAGTCATCTGAAAACTGATCCGTCCCCTTCGGGCTGATCGCATTCAGGCAGGCATACTTGTACATGATATCTTTTCCCCCTCTTCTGTTTCTATCTTAGTCGATTAACCACGGTGCGATACCGCAAGGCTTACCTTTCGTTCCCTATGACAAGCCGCGCCGGTCTTTCAACGGCCGGCGCGGCCCTGATCCGTTACTGGGTCTTGTCCTTTTTCATATCATCCTGGTCAAAGACCTCCGAGATCGCCTTCCCGGCAGGGACCATCGGATAGACATTATCATTCTCTTCGATCACGCAGTCGATGACGCAGGGTCTTCTGGATCTGACCGCCTCAAGAAATACAGGCGCAAACTCCTCCCGCTTCGTGACTCTGAAGCCCAGACAGCCGAGCGCCTCCGCAACCTTCACATAGTCCACGCTGTCGCGCAGAATCGTCTGCGAATAATGCTCCTTGTAGAAGAGCTGCTGCCACTGATGCACCATGCCCAGCACGTGATTGTTCATGATGACCTCAATGACCGGGATATCCGACCGCGACGCGGTCGCAAGCTCATTCAGATTCATGCGGAAGCAGCCATCCCCGGCGACATTGACCACCGTCTTGTCCGGCATGGCGCACTTGACGCCGAGAGACGCTCCCAGTCCGTATCCCATCGTCCCGAGTCCGCCGGAGGTGAAGAGCTGGTGCGGCTCCTTGTAATGGAAGTACTGCGCCGCCCACATCTGATTCTGTCCGACCTCCGTGACGATGCGCGCGTCGTCATCCGTCAGCTTCTCAATCTGCTGCATGATGAACGGTCCGGTCAGGCGGTTCTCATCGTAGTGGAGCGGGAATCTGGCCGCGAGCTCCTCGCAGTGGCGAATCCATTCCTTATGCTCCGCCTGGCGGATCAGCGGATTTAACCGGATCAGAATCTCCCGCACATCCCCGATCACGCAGGCATCGACTTTGATGTTCTTGTTGACCTCTGCCGGGTCGATATCGAGCTGGACGATCTTTGCGTTCTTCGCAAACAGCTTCGGATTGCCGATGACCCGGTCCGAGAACCGCGACCCGATCGCGAGAAGAAGGTCGCAGCCGGAGACCGCCAGGTTCGAAGCCTTCGTCCCGTGCATGCCGAGCATACCGAGATAGAGCGGATCGTTGCCGTTGAAGGCACCCTTCCCCATCAGCGTATCGGCCACGGGTGCCTGGAGCTGGTACACAAGCTGCTTCAGCTCCTTCTGTGCATCGGAAATGACAGCGCCGCCGCCGACGAAGATCACGGGCTTCTCTGCCGCGTTGATCAGATCCGCCGCGGCACTCAGGTCTTCCTCGTGGATGGTGCTGATTCTCGGGACGGCCGGCTGACTTTTCTGCGGCGTGAATTCACATTCCTCCGCTGTCGCGTTCTTCGTGATATCCACGAGAACCGGCCCCGGACGGCCATCCTTTGCGATGAAGAAGGCCCTCCGGATTGTCTTCGCCAGGTCCCGCACATCCTTCACGATGAAATTGTGCTTTGTGATCGGCATCGTGATGCCCTGGATGTCGATCTCCTGGAAGGAATCCTTGCCCAGCAGATTGATGCCGACATTGCAGGTGATCGCAACGACCGGGACAGAGTCCATGTACGCTGTCGCAATACCCGTGACAAGATTCGTGGCACCCGGACCGGATGTCGCAAAGCAGACACCGACCTTCCCGCTCGCCCTCGCGTATCCGTCCGCCGCATGAGCGGCTCCCTGCTCATGCGAGGTCAGGATATGACGGATCTCGTCTGCATGCCGGTAAAGCTCGTCATAGACATTCAGAATCGCTCCGCCCGGATACCCGAAGACCGTATCCACGCCCTGCTCCTTCAGGCATTCAATCAGGATCTGGGAACCGTTCAGCTTCATACATCATCCTCCGCTCCGGGCGTTTTCAGGATCGCGCCCTTGTTGCCGGACGTGACCATCGCCGCGTAGCGGACCAGGTATCCGTCCGTGATCTTCGGCTTTCTCGGCTTCCAGGCCTTTCTGCGCGCTGCAAGCTCCTCATCCGAAACCTTCAGCTCCAGCTTGTGGTTCGGGATATCGATGAAGATCCGATCCCCCTCGTGCACCAGTGCAATCGGGCCGCCGACAGCCGCCTCCGGCGATACGTGGCCGATGGATGCTCCTCTGGATGCACCGGAGAAACGCCCGTCTGTGATCAGCGCGACGCTCGATCCAAGTCCCATGCCGGCGATGGCAGAGGTCGGATTCAGCATCTCTCTCATGCCGGGACCGCCCTTGGGTCCTTCATAACGGATGACCACCACATCTCCCTCATGGATCTGTCCGCCCAGGATTGCATGGATCGCGTCCTCCTCACAGTCAAAGACGCGGGCGGGTCCCTCGTGTACCATCATCTCCGGAACAACGGCGGAACGCTTGACGATGCCGGAATCCGGTGCCAGGTTGCCCTTGAGCGCTGCCAGGCCGCCCGTCTCGGAATACGGGTGATCGATCGGGCGGATGACCTCCGGGTTCAGATTCTCCGCATCGGCGATATTCTCGCCGACCGTCTTCCCGGTGCAGGTCAGGCAGTCGAGATTCAGCAGATTTCTCTTTGTCAGCTCCTTCATGACCGCGTAGACACCGCCTGCCTCGTTCAGATCTTCCATGTAGGTCGGGCCTGCCGGTGCCAGGTGGCACAGGTTCGGCGTATGCTCCGAAACCTCATTGGCGATATCGACATTCAGCTCCACACCGGCTTCATGTGCGATGGCCGGAAGATGAAGCATCGTGTTTGTCGAGCATCCGAGCGCCATATCGACCGTCAGAGCGTTCATGAAAGCTTCCTTTGTCATGATGTCGCGCGGACGGATATTCTTCTTCAGCAGCTCCATGACCTGCATCCCGGCATGCTTTGCGAGGCGCAGGCGGTCGGACATGACAGCCGGGATGGTTCCGTTGCCGCGAAGGCCCATCCCGATGGCCTCTGTCAGGCAGTTCATGCTGTTGGCCGTGTACATACCGGAGCAGCTGCCGCAGGTCGGGCAGACCTTACGCTCATATTCCTTCAGCTGCTCGGCTGTGATGCGGCCGGCACTGTACTCTCCGACTGCCTCGAACATCGAGGACAGCGAGCGCTTTCTCCCGCCGACATGGCCTGCAAGCATCGGGCCTCCGGAAACGAAGACGGTCGGAACATTGACTCTTGCCGCTGCCATTAAAAGCCCCGGTACATTCTTGTCGCAGTTCGGCACCATGACAAGAGCATCGAACTGGTGCGCCTTCGCCATGCACTCGGTCGAATCCGCGATCAGGTCACGGGTGACAAGAGAATACTTCATACCCTCGTGTCCCATCGCAATTCCGTCGCAGACAGCGATCGCCGGGAAGACACGCGGCACGCCGCCCGCCATCAGGACGCCCTCCTTGACCGCCTCCACAATCTTGTCAAGGTTCATGTGGCCCGGAACAATCTCATTGTAGGAGCTGACAATCCCGACGAGCGGGCGCTCCATCTCCTCCTCAGTAAATCCAAGTGCATTGAAAAGAGATCTGTGTGGTGCCTGCTGAAGGCCCTTCTTGACTGCGTCACTCTTCATAATGATTCTTCTCCTTCTATATATTTATGAATCGTATCTTGTCTCAGACTCTCTCTGCGACCAGGCTGCCCATCCGGGCCGTTCCGACCTTCCGGGTCCCTTCTGTGTAGATGTCGCTGGTGCGGTAGCCATCCTTCAGAACCTTCCGGACGGCATTCTCAACCGCGTCTGCTGCCTCATCCTCACTGAGCGAATAGCGGAGCATCATCGCTGCCGACAGAATCGTTGCCAGCGGGTTCGCGATGTCCCTGCCTGCAATGTCCGGTGCGGAGCCGTGGCTTGGCTCGTAGAGGCCGAACGACGTCTCGTTCAGCGATGCGCTCGGAAGCATTCCGATCGAACCGGTAATCATAGAGGCCTCGTCAGAGAGAATGTCACCGAACATGTTCTCCGTGAGCACGACATCGAACTGGGACGGATCGCGCACAAGCTGCATCGCGCAGTTGTCCACCAGCATATTCTCCAGTGAGACATCCGGATAATCCTCTGCAACCTCCGCCGTCACCTTCCTCCAGAGCCTGGAGGAATCCAGAACATTCGCCTTGTCGACCAGTGTGACCTTCTTTTTTCTCTTCTTCGCGACCTCGAACGCCTTGACCGCGATCCTTCTGATCTCCGGCTCAGAGTACGTCAGGGTATCGGTGGCGACGAGGACGCCGTCCTTCTCCACCGTCTCCCGCTTTCCAAAATAAAGCCCGCCTGTCAGCTCTCTCATGATCAGAAGATCAAAGCCCTTGTCGGCAGCCTCCTCCTTCAGCGGGCAGGCTCCCTTCAGCTCATCGTACAGCCACGCCGGTCTGAGATTGGCAAACAGCCCGAGCGCCTTGCGGATGCCGAGAAGCCCTGCCTCCGGGCGCCTGGAAGGCTCCAGTCTGTACCAGGGTGACGTCTTTGCGTCCCCGCCGATCGATCCCATCAGAACGGCATCAGACTTCTTCGCGATCTCAATTGTTTCCTGCGTGAGCGGGACGCCGTAGCGGTCAATCGATGCGCCGCCAAGCAGGACAGGGGTCAGATTCAGATGAAAACCATATTTCTTTCCTGCAGCTTCCAGAACGGCCACCGCCTCCCGGACAATTTCCGGGCCGATTCCGTCCCCTTCAATCACTGCAATGCTGTATTCTCTCATGTCTGGTATCAGTTCCTTTCTGTCTATAGTCAATGTCACCCGCTGAATTTCATCCTTCCTTCGCACGAAAAACGCGATTCGCGGCGACATTTTCACAATAGTAAAATATTTTTTTATGTTTTTCAACCACACCTGAAAATAATATGTTATAATATCGCAAGAATTCCAAAATTCTATGGAGGATACGAAAGAATTTAAGGAAGAGGTACACATATGGACAATTTGGATTATCAGATTCTGACTGAACTCAAACAAAATGCACGGCAGACAGCGTCCGATATCAGTAAAAGCATCCATCTCTCGGTCTCAACCGTCATCGAGCGGATCAAGAAGATGGAGAAGTCCGGCCTGATCGAATCCTATACAGTGATCACGGACGACACCAAGCTTGGCAACGACATCACGGTTCTCATGGAAGTCGGGATGGAGCACCCCAGATACAACGATGAGTTCATCGAACACATCAACAAGGATCCGAACATCATCGCCTGCTACTATCTGACGGGCGAGTTTGACTTCATGCTGAAGATCTGCTGCAAGAGCTCCGACCATCTTGAGCAGATTCACAACCGGATCAAGGATTATCCGGGCGTCCGGCTGACGAGAACGCACTATGTACTGCGCACTGTCAAGAACATCCACTCTTCCGGCTTTGACGCAGAGACCATCGCTCAGATCAAGTGATATGTGTCTTCAAAAATTGAGAAAAGGGGAAGCAGCCGCGGCAGCTGCTTCCCCTTTTTCTATTGCCTTCTTTTTCTATAGCCTTCTATTGTCGTTTCGTTTCCGTATGCGTCTCGATCCAGGAGAACAGCTGCGTCAGCCAGCGCATGACGGTCACCTGTGCCAGTGCAAAGACCAGGCACAGCGCCCAGGCCTTCAGGGAAAGGCTCTTCATCTCAAACAGACCTGAGAAATAGTCCGATGCGACCAGAAAACCGAGCACACATCCAACGATCACGGCAATCCGCCATCTGTTCAGCGGCTGCGCGGTTCTGAGCAGGATCAGGAAACCGACGAGTGCCATCAGATAGGTGCTCGCGGTCGATACATCTGCCTGCGAGATGTGGAAAAGCTGTGCAAACAGCACCATCGTTGCAATCGAGAAAAATGAAGTCAGTGCAGGCGGCATCGCGCCGAAGAGGGTTGTCCGGATAAAGCTGCCATGCTGCTTTTTTTCGTTCGGCTCAAGGGCGAGCAGAAAGGCAGGCAGGCCGATGTTGAAGGTCGATATCAGGGAAACCTGCGTCGGTCTGAGCGGATACATGAACGTCCCGATGATGGAAAATACCGCCAGAAGAAGCGAGAAGATGTTCTTGTAGAGGAACAGCATCGCGGACCTGGTGATGTTGTTGATGTCCCTCCGTCCCTCCAGGACAATGTCATGCATGTGCGAGAAATCGGAATCCAGCAGGACGACCTGTGCCGCCTGTCTGGCCGCATCGCTCCCGCTCCCCATCGCGACGGAGCAGTCTGCTGCCTTCATCGCGATGATATCGTTGACGCCGTCTCCGGTCATCGCCACCCTTTGACCCTTTGAGCGGAACGCATCGACAAGCGCCTTCTTCTGCTCCGGCTTCACACGTCCGAATACAGCGTACCGGTCCACGGCGTCTCTGATCTTCTGATCGGTGTCAAGGCTGGCCGCATCCACATACTGGTCTGCGTCCGGAATTCCCGCCTTGCCTGCCACCTTCGACACTGTGAGCGGATTGTCCCCTGATATGACAACGACGCGGACGCCTTCCTCCGTGAATCGCTGAAATGTCTCCTGCGCATGGTCCCGGATCTCATTTTCCAGCGCAATGAACAGAAGCGGCCGTGCCTTCTGGCCGCTCCCCTCGGAAAGAGCCAGCACACGCTTCCCCTCCATCGCCCTCTGGTCGATCAGGGCCTGGTTCTGCGCAAGTGTCTTCTCCGAGAGCAGATATTCCGGTGCTCCCAGTCTGTAGAGGGTGCCGTCCGGAAGCCGCACCTCCGAATACTTGACCGACGAGTCAAACGGCTGAACCTTGCTTCCCTCCAGTGTGCCTCTCCTCGGAACGGCCGCACGGATTGCCTCCATCGTGATGTTCGCATCCGGCACCGTCGAGACATAGGACGCCAGAAGTTCCCTGGCATCCTTTCTCTCTGCCACAGCCTCAGCCTCTCCCTCCGCAGAATGCTCCTTCGCGCCTGCTTCAGATTCAGAGGAAACGGAAGCGTCTGGCTGCTCTGATCGGACTGCAGGGTCAAAGAATTCCGTCACCTTCATGACATTGCTCGTGATGGTGCCGGTCTTGTCAACGCACAGGACATCCACCCGCGCGAGGGTCTCGATGCTGTGCATGTCGTGCAGCATGACCTTGCCGAGCGCAAGCCTGGCGGCACTCATCGCCAGCGCCACGGTGACGAGGAGATAGAGTCCCTCCGGAATCATGCCGGTCACCGCGCTGACCATGGACGGAACGGCGATATGAAACGGATGTCCGTTCACGGCCATTCCCTGATACAGAAGGAGTCCGCCGACCGGGATCACCAGGATGCCGGCGATTCGGATGATCATTTCCACATCGTGGATCATCTCGGAGGGCGCTTCCTTCGCCTCCCTTGCCTTTTCTGTCAGCTTTGCCGCATAGCTGTCCTTACCGACATGCGTCAGCTTTGCCAGAAGCCGGCCGGATGCAACGAAGCTTCCGGACTTCAGCTCGCTTCCCTCGCTCTTCTGGATCTCATCCGACTCACCGGTCAGCAGCGACTCGTTGACGCCTGCGTATCCGGAAATCACAACCGCATCCGCAGGGATCTGCTGGCCGCTCTCCAGCCGGATCACATCCCCCAGGACCAGCTTTCCGGAGGGCACCTTCACATCCTTTCCGTCCCGGATCGCCGTGTATTCAGACACGTCCAGAAGCGCCAGCTTGTCGAGCACATTCTTCGCATAGAGCTGCTGCACAATGCCAAGCGCTGTATTGGCGATGATGATCGGGAGGAAGGTCAGACTCTTGAAGGACCTTGCCACGACCAGGAGGATGGCCAGCAGCAGAAAGATTCCGTTAAAGTACGTGAAAACATTCGACATGACGATGCTTTTCACGCTGCCCGTCCCCTCCTGAGGAAGCTCGTTTCCCTGTCCGGACAAAAGAAGCTGCTCGGCTTCCGCCGAAGTAAGCCCCTGGCCTGTCTTCCGGTTCTCTGTCATCCTGACCGTCCCCCTGTTTTCTGGCTGCTGTTTTCTGGCTGCTGCTTTCTGGCTGCTGTTTTCCGGTTACTGTTTTCTGGTTACTGTTTTGTACTGTTTTGTGGTTGATGTTTGCTGTTTTCTGTCTGCAGTTTTCTGATATGTGCCTGTCAGCCTGCAGCGGTTCACACCCGCAGGCTTCTGCCTTCCAGATAGTAGCGCTTCTCATTCGCATGTCCCATCGAGAAGGTTTTTCTCGGAAGGGCGCCGTCCGCGGCAACCGCCGGGAACAGGCGGTGTTTATCCATGGAAGGAAGAAGGAAGCCCGCATTCTCCTCCAGGGAAGCCAGCTCCGACACAGTCTGCTCCCCATGGATGTAGTCGATCCGGACGCCTTTTGTCCTGACAAGCTCATCCAGTGCTGTCTGGAGGGCTCCGACTTCAAGCCCGGAGACCGGATGATCGATCACCAGCATCCGGCGCGTGCCGCCGAAAATGACCGGAATTCTGTAGCAGTCTGTCCGCGGCGTACACTGAGCGCCCTCACGGCCGGCCGCTCCCGCTTCATCAGACTCTTCCGCCAGATAAGCGTCCGGGTTCTGCTTCTTCAGAATTTCGACGGTCTTTCTTACGATCTCCTCACCCGTCAGCTTTCCTTCGCCGAACAGGACGCGGTGGATCGGCTCAAACACGATGCCGTCATCATGGACATTCTCCAGCTCGCAGAGCGCGTATCTGGCCGGATGATTCTCCAGCTCCTGCGGGGTCAGTGTCTGCTTGATCTCCTCCCAGGCCGCCTTGGCTGTCGCAAGGGAGTGATTTCCATCCCCCATTGCCATGAGGAATTCCTTTCCTTTTCCGAAGCGCTCCGTCGACTTGTCATAGAGCCTAGAGAAAGCCTCCTGCACGCCGCCAAGTTCCTCCTTCGGGAAGAAAGTCCCCGTGATATGGCCTCCATCCAGCATCAGATCTGTTTCGTATGCCACCGTCCCTTTCTTTTTTGCAAGCGGCTCGATCACCGTCTTCTCCGGATCGTCGATCAGGATGATGATATGCGGAAGCTCAACCGGTGCCCCCCGCCGGATGCGGAGCCTCGGCGGGATCCGCTCCGTGATCGTGCGCTCGGTCGCGCGGATCAGGGAGGTGGAGCCTTTCGTATAGTCGTATGCCTCCAGATCGACTGCGATGACCAGCCCAAGTCTCGTCCGCCCGGCAGCCGTCCGCTTCACAAGCATGCAGCCCTCCGGCAGGGTTCTGAGCACGCCGGTTTCTTCATACTGTTTCATATGGCTCCGGATCTGCCGCGTCAGCTCCTCCTCCTGAGGCTTTCCCAGGTAATATTCCGGCAGGATCATCCGCAGCGTAGACGGGGAAGTGCCGACGATTCTGTCCGCCTCCTCCCAGTAGGCTGGCTCAGAGGTGTACTGATCGCAGGCGACAACCGCCCACTTCTCGTAATCTGTCCCTTCCTTTGGAAGCTGGATCCTCGGGATCCTGAGTCCCATCTCACTGAATGCATGCATGCTGTCGTCCTCCATCTCATTGTTTGTGATGTCTCTGGCATGATATCAAGAAATCCGTCTCTTCCGGGCCGGCTGACCGGCGCAGCCCGAAAAGACGGATTCCGATGTCTGCATTGTCTGCATACGCTGCGGGGTCTGAGACAGTCTGACTGAATCCTGATGCCGCCTGACCCTGCAGGTATGCCACGGCACATTATGCCTGTTCTCTCGCGAACTTCTTCATAAAGTCGACAAGCGCCTCGACGCCTTCATACGGCATCGCATTATAAATGGATGCGCGCATGCCTCCGACAAGGCGGTGTCCTTTCAGATTCGTAAAGCCTGCCTCGACAGATGCAGCGACAAACTTCTTGTCCAGCTCATCGTCGCCGGTTCTGAACGTGACATTCATCATCGAGCGGCTTTCCTTCTGTGCCTGTGCCTTGTAGAAGCTCTGCGAATCGAGGTAATCGTACAGAAGCGCGGCCTTCTTCTCATTGCGCTTCTTCAGTTCCTCCAGCCCGCCGATGCTCATGATCCATTCAAGCACCAGCTTGCAGACATAGATGGACCAGGTCGGCGGTGTGTTGAGCATCGAATTCTTCTCCGCCTGCTTGCCGAAATCCCAGATCTTCGGGCAGATCGGCTGCGGGTTCCCGATCAGATCGTCTCTCACGATCACGACGGCGAAGCCGGCCGGGGCCATATTCTTCTGCACACCTGCATAGATGATGCCGTACTTTGAGACATCGACCGGTTCCGAGAGAATACAGGATGAAAGATCCGCAACCAGCGGAACACTGCCTGTCTCCGGAAGCGTATGCCATGCGGTTCCGAAGATGGTGTTGTTCTGGCAGATGTGAACGTAATCCGCCGCCGGGTTGAGCGTCAGCTCGTCCTGAGAAGGAATTCTGGTGAAGTTCTCGCTCTCCGTGGATCCCGCGACACGGACATCCTTCATGTACTTCTTCGCTTCCTTGTACGCGTTGTTTGCAAAGTTGCCTGTGATGATATAATCCGCTGCGCCGGTCTTTGAGATGTTCAGCGGAATCGCTGCAAACATGCCGGTCGCACCGCCCTGGAGAAACAGAATCTTGTAGTTGTCCGGAATCGACATGACCTTGCGCAGGTGGTCAAACGCATCGTTGATAATCTTGTCATAGACCTTTGAGCGATGACTCATCTCCATGACGGACATCCCCGAGCCTTCGTAGTTCAGAAGGTTCTCCCGTGCGGACAGGAGTACCTCGTCCGGAAGGATCGATGGTCCTGCTGAGAAATTGTAAACACGATTCTCGATCATAACATTCCTCCTTTTTACTGAAAACTGAAACAAGTCTACACCATCTGTCACAGCCTCTGCAACTGATCGCAGGCCCCCGCTCCCGGGACTGCCTGCGTTGATCCCGCTTTCATCTTCATCGCCGGCATCCGGCAGCAGCAAATACAGCCAGATACCGGCTGCTGCCAGGGATGGACGCCTCCCGGCTGCTCTTCGGCCTTTTACAGCTCCTTCAAAAGTCCGGTCGCGTCATTGAATTCGTTGATCAGCTCATCCATCTCTGCTGCCTGTCTGTGCACGGCATCCCAGGTTCCCTCCGGATCATACCACAGAGCATCCAGCTCCTCCTTCGTCTTCCCCTGCTGCTCGACCCAGGTGTAGTACTTCAGGTTGTGGATGCGCTTCCTGTCGTAGTAGGACAGCTCCAGCATATGATCCGTCTTCTCGTCCAGGATATGGCGGCAGTGGTCAAGCTTCGCCTCCGTCTCGCTGTACGGCCCGTACATCTGGTTGAGCTCATCGACTCTCGACTGATACATCACCGCAGAGTCGGTCAGGACGGTACCCAGCACATCATGCTCTGTCAGCTCATAGTACTTCGCCATCTTGATGCAGCACAGCAGATTCGCGATGCCGGATATGCCGAGCCAGGTCAGCTTCTCAACCATCGTATCATCCAGTCCAAGCTCCTCCTTCAGGTACTTCTGTCCCTCCGGCGTGTTGAAGAGTCTCAGCAGCCGCTGGGAGTCCTCATCATCGATGTCGATGACCATGTCGGTATTGCGGACATTGTGAATCCACGGAACATGCTTGTCACCGATTCCCTCGATGCGGTGACCGCCGAATCCGTTCTCCAGAAGGGTCGGGCACTGAAGCGCCTCTCCGACCGCAAGCTTCGCCTTCGGGTACAGCTCCTTCAGCCGGTCTCCTGCTGAAAGCGTTCCTGCTGATCCGGAGGTAAATGCAGCTCCTGCAAACCGGTCTCCCGGCCGCTTCACGGCTTCAAACACATCCGCAAGCGCATTGCCGGTGACATTGTAATGCCAGACGACATTGCCCATCTCCTCAAACTGGTTGAAGATCATCATCGACGGATCCTGCTTCAGCTCGTTTGTCTTGTCGAATATCTCCTTGACATTGGACTCGCAGCCCGGGGTCGCGATCACCTGTGTCGCGATTCCCTTCAGCCAGTCGAAACGCTCCTTCGACATCTCCGCCGGCAGGATGGCAACCGAATTGCAGGCCAGAAGGCGTGAATTGAAAGCTCCGCCTCTGCAGTAGTTTCCTGTGGACGGCCAGACAGCATTATGAACGGTGGAATCAAAGTGCCCGGTGACAAGCTCAGGGACAAGGCAGCCGTAAGAAGCGCCGACCTTGTGGCAGCCGGTCGGGAACCACTTTCCGACCATCGCGACGATCCTGCAGGGAACCCCGGTCAGGCTTGACGGAAATTCGATGTAGTTCGGGACGCTCTGGAAGAGCCCGCCTTTCTCCTTCGGCTCGTTCTTCCATGTGATACGGAAAAGGTTCAGCGGGTTCACATCCCACAGCCCGACATTCTTCAGCTTTTCCTGAATCTTTGCCGGAATCTTTCCAGGATCCTTCATCTCTTCGTAGGTCGGGAGAATGACGTTGTTCTTCCGCGCATTCTCGATGTTGTGTTTCAGGCTTTCCTTGTTGACTGAAAGATCGATCATAACGGCATACCTCCTGGGTGCGTCTCCATGCTTCCGTCCGGTCCTGCTCAGACGGGCCCTCAACCTGCCTGCTCAGGTTTCCTTTCAAAGGTTTCAAAGGTTCGGACTAAAATTGTTTTTTCCAGTATAACATGTTTTCATGTATGTTGTGATACACTATGCATAGAATATTTAAACAAGATTTCAGAGTTTTAACGAACCTATTTTTCGGAGGAGGATGCCATGTTTACACACGTCGATTTGAAATACAAATCCAGACAGGTTCCGAAGACCTCAGATCCCTATCTTTCGCTCATGTCGAAGGAAGAGGTCACCAAAGCCAGAAATTTTCACAGAACCTTTCCGCAGTATCAGGAGACACCGCTCCGAAACCTGAAGCAGATGGCCTCTTATCTCGGGCTCGGCACGGTCGCTGTGAAGGATGAGTCGTTCCGCTATGGCCTGAACTCCTTCAAGGCACTCGGCGGGGCATACGCGATGGGCAGATTTCTTGCAGACGAAGTCGGCAGAGATATATCGGAGCTTTCCTACAGCGTCCTGACGGACGAGCATTTTCTGAAAACGCTTGCCCCCTGTACGTTCTTTTCCGCAACGGACGGCAATCACGGACGCGGCGTCGCCTGGACGGCTCAGATGCTTCATCAGCGCTGCGTGATTCTGATGCCGAAGGGAACCGCGAAGTCCCGCTTCGACAACATCCGCGCGCTTGGCGCGGAAGTGACGATCGAAGATCTGAATTATGATGAATGCGTGCGGAAGGCTGCCCGGCTTGCGGAGGCGACGCCCCACAGTGTCATCGTCCAGGATACCTCCTGGCCCGGATACTTTGATATTCCGTCCTGGATCATGCAGGGCTACGGCGTGATGGCGGACGAGGCCTCCGGGCAGCTCGGCACGCGTCCGACCCACGTGTTCGTTCAGGCAGGTGTCGGCTGCATGGCCGGCGCTGTGACCGGCTACTTCTCTGCGCTCTATCCGGACAACCCGCCGAAGATCATCGTCGTGGAGCCGCACGCAGCGGACTGCATGTACCGGAGCAATGAAAAAGGGGACGGCTCCCGCGTCATCGTGGAAGGGGATATGGATTCCTGCATGGCAGGTCTTGCCTGCGGAGAACCCTGTGAAATCGGCTGGGACCTGTTCCGCAATCACGCAACCGGCTTCATTTCCGGGGAAGACCGGATGACCCTCCGGGGCATGCGGATGCTGGCCGGCTGTTTCAGGGACGATCCGCATATCACAAGCGGAGAATCCGGCGCCGCCACTTTCGGCGCCCTCGCGACAATCATGATGGAGGACTGCTACAGCGATATCCGGAAGGAGCTTGAGCTCGGGCCGGACTCCACCGTTCTTTGCTTCTCCACAGAGGGAGATACAGACCCTGTCCATTACAAACAGGTTGTATGGGAGGGTCTGGACTGACCGCATTAAAGACGCATGAAGCACAAAAAAGCAGAGGCTGCGGATTTTTCTCCGAAGTCTCTGCTTTTCCTGCATTCTTACAATTCTAATCTGTTTTCTCAAAGACGGATATCCCTCTTTGAGAGCTGCCTTTTCCTGAGGTCTGAGATCAGAAAGCGGTTCTCCTCAGGCTGCCTCCGGATATTTCTCGTAGAGCATCTTCAGAAGAATCGGAGTCAGAATCGAGCTGACGATGATCAGCAGGATAACGGCTGTGAAATAGGAGCTGGTCATCAGGCCTGCTTTCAGTCCGCGCTGCGCGACAATCAGCGCAACCTCGCCACGGGTCATCATGCCGACACCGATCTTCATGCTGTCGTGTCCGTTGAACCCGCACGCACGCCCCATCAGGCCGCAGCCGATGATCTTGCCGACGAGTCCGACCACGACAAATGCAAGTGAGAAAACAAGGATCGTTGTATCAAGCTGACGCAGGTTGGTCTGAAGGCCGATGCTTGCGAAGAAGACAGGTCCGAAGATCATGTAGGAATTGATATCAACCTTCCGCTCGATGTAATCGGACTCTCTGAGCGAACAGAGGATGACGCCAGCACAGTAGGCGCCGGTGATATCTGCCACACCGAAATATTTATCCGCAATATACGAAAGGGCAAACGCAAGTGCCACGCCCAGAATCGGGATTCTTCTTGTATGCGGAGAGCGCTTCTCCAGCTTTTTCATCAGCTGGAAGATGAAGTATCCGCCGACAAGGGCAATGGCAAAGAATGCCAGTGTCTTCAGGGCAACCACCCCGATGTTGTTGGACGGATCCTTCATGCTCATGACCGCGGTCAGGACGAGGATGCCGATGACATCATCGATGATGGCGGCGCTCATGATCGTCGTACCGACCGCCGTGTTCAGCTTGCCAAGCTCCTTGAGCGCCTGAACGGTGATCGAGACGGAGGTTGCTGCAAGGATCGTCCCGATAAAGAGTCCCTTCATGAATTCTTCGCTTCCGGGTCCTGCAAACCCATAGAAGCACATGTACAGAATGGTTCCGGCGAAAACAGGGACCGCAACGCCTGCAAGCGCAATCAGCGTTGCCTTCAGCCCGGATTCCTTCAGTTTTTCCATATCGGTCTCAAGCCCTGCCGAGAACATCAGCAGAATGACGCCGATCTCTCCCATGCCGGAAAGAAAGTTACTCTGCTTCACAAGACCGAATACGCTCGGACCGATCAGGATTCCGGATATGATCAGTCCTGCTACTTCCGGCATATGCAGTTTCCGTGCCACCAGGCTGAAAAACTTGCCGAAGACCAGAATAATGCATAGGTCTTTGAGTATTTCAAGTGTATCCATAAGATGCCTCCTCACTCATATCGTTGGTTCCGTCACTTCCGGAGCCTGTGCCGCATTCCATCATAGCACATGTGTGCAAGCCCCCTGTTGCAAAGCTCAAACACAGGCTTTCAGCATCGCCTGACGCGTCTTCTTCAAAAAAGGCGCGCCTGCATCTTTCTGCGGCGCACCTTCCATGGCATGACCTCATGCTGTTATACAGCATTACTGCTGCTCTTTCTGCTCTTTCTTCTCTTCCTTCGCTTCCCTGGCTGCCTTGTTTTCCTCGACGGCCTTCTCCTTCTCCTGAATTCTTGCCTGCTTCATGGCTTCCTTTGCCTCTCTTGCAGCGGCTCTCGGTCCCTTGACAGCAGCCTTTTTCGGAGCACCACTTTCCGTGGCCTTCTCCGGCTCAGAAGGTGCCGGAGCGGAGTCGGATGCCTTTTCAATCTCGGCAATCGCGGACTTTCTCATCGGAATGCGGCAGTTCTTGTTGTTGCCGAACTCCACGATGCAGTCCTCCTCATCGACAGCGATCACAATGCCGTAGAAGCCGGAGGTTGTGACAACCGTGTCTCCGACCTCCATCTGTGAAATCATCGTCTGCAGTCTCTTCTGCTCCTTCTTCTGCGGACGAATCGCGAAGAAGTACATCGCGCCGAAGATGATGACCATATAGATGATCATCATAAAAAGTCCGCCGCCGCCCGCAGCTGCGGAGCTGCCGCCTGCGGTCAGAACAGATACCGGTAAAAGAGCTGAATTCATGTTCGTATCCTCCTGCGTAGTCTGAATCAAACTTTTTTCATTTTACACAAATTCACAATCTGTATCAAGCATTATTCTGGCGGTCTCAGCAGTCCGGGGTATTATAGGCCTCGGTAAAGTCTCTGCGGAACTGCTCATATCGATGTTCGTCAATTGCGTTTCGAATCTCCTCCATCAGATGATTGTAAAAATAAAGGTTGTGCAGAACCATCAGCCGCATCCCGAGCATCTCCTTCGCCTTGAACAGGTGATGAATGTACGCTCTGGAATAAGACCTGCAGGCCGGACAGCCGCAGCCCTCCTCGATCGGCCGCTCGTCAAACATGAATTTCGCATTCAGCAGATTGATCTTCCCATGGTGCGTGTAGGCATGCCCGTGCCTGCCGTTTCGAGTCGGATAGACACAGTCAAAGAAGTCGACCCCACGGTAGACACCCTCGACAATGTTCAGCGGTGTCCCGACCCCCATCAGGTAGACCGGCTTGTCCTGCGGCAGATACGGAACCGTGCTGTCAAGGATCCGGTACATCTCCTCATGTGTCTCACCGACCGCAAGACCGCCGACCGCGTATCCGTCCAGGTCAAGCTCCGTGATCCGCTTTGCGTTCTCGATACGGATATCGTCGTACACTGCACCCTGGTTGATGCCGAAAAGCATCTGATGCCGGTTGATCGTATCCTCGAGCCCGTTCAGGCGCTTCATTTCCGTCTGACAGCGGACAAGCCAGCGATAGGTTCTCGCAACAGAATTCTCCACATAGCTTCGCTCCGCCTTCGAAGGCGGACATTCATCGAATGCCATCGCGATCGTGGAAGCCAGATTCGACTGAATCTGCATGCTCTGCTCCGGTCCCATAAAGATTCTGTGCCCGTCGATATGTGAGTGAAACGTCACGCCTTCTTCCTTGATCTTCCGAAGTCCTGCCAGAGAAAAAACCTGAAATCCGCCCGAATCGGTCAGGATCGGCCTGTCCCAGTTCATGAACCGATGAAGTCCGCCAAGCTTTTTGATCGCCTCATCGCCGGTCCGGACATGCAGGTGATAGGTATTGCTGAGCTCGATCTGCGTCCCGATGCCCCGAAGGTCATCCGTCGAGACAGCGCCCTTGATTGCGCCGACCGTGCCCACATTCATGAACACAGGAGTCTGCACTGTTCCGTGGACCGTGCGGAATTCCCCGCGCTTCGCGCGGCCATCCGTAGTAAGAAGTGTATAGTTTTTGCTCATGTCTGATTATTTCTTTCCTTTCCCTGACTTTTTTAGATGCTCCCGGCCTTCAGATATCCGCATCCAGTTCCACCGGGCAGTGGTCGGACCCGAAGATCTCGGTATGGATGTCTGCAGCCTGCAGCTTTTGATCGATTCTCTTGGATGTGATGAAGTAGTCGATACGCCAGCCTGCATTCTTTTCTCTGGCATGGAAGCGGTAACTCCACCAGGAATAGATGCCTGTCTCGTCCGGATGAAAATACCGGAAGGTGTCCGTGAATCCGGCATTGAGAAGCTCTGTCATCTTGTCCCGCTCCTCATCCGTGAATCCGGCATTCTTTCTGTTTGTCTTCGGGTTCTTGAGGTCGATCTCCTCATGTGCAACATTCAGGTCTCCGCAGACGATGACCGGTTTCCGCGCATCCAGCTTCTTCATATAAGCGCGGAAATCATCCTCCCATCTCATCCGGTAGTCAAGCCTTCTGAGACCGTCCTGGGAGTTCGGCGTATAGCAGGTTATGAAATAGTAGTCCGGAAATTCCAATGTGATCACACGTCCCTCATGGTCATGCTCCTCGATTCCGATCCCGTATGTAACCGCCATGGGTTTCAGCCGGGTGAAGATCGCCGTCCCTGAATAACCCTTCTTCTCCGCGTAATTCCAGTACTGAAGATACTCCTCCGGAAGCTTCAGATCAATCTGACCCTCCTGGAGCTTGGTTTCCTGCAGACAGAAGATGTCCGCATTCAGTTTTTCAAATGATTCTTCGAATCCTTTTCCCATGCAGGCTCTCAGGCCGTTCACATTCCAGCTGACTGCTCTCATAGATGCATATTCCCCTTTCCATCTGCCGGCTGCTGCCGTTATTTTTCACCATGCGTCCTCTCCCGAATCAATCGGCCGCCTTCTCCGCCAGGATCAGCTCATTTTGTATGAAATCGGCTGCCTTCCTGACCGCGATCAGCCCCTCTTGCATGCTCCTTCATCTTACCTTGACAGACCGGGTCTTTGAATACTTTCCATAGTACGTGACTCCGCGAAGGATCCGATATGGTCTGATCCGGACATAGTACCGTTTCTTTCCAGTCAGCTTCGAGATCGTCCTGCTGGTCTTCTTTGTCCAATAGGTCTTCAGGGTCCTGCCCCTGAACTTTTTGTTTCTGCAGACCTGAATTTCATAGCCTGCCGCATAGGAAACTTTCCTGAAGCGGATCTTCAGCCTCTTCTTCCCGGCAGACAGAGAACGGACGGCTGGTTTTGCCTTCCTGACCTTTGTGATCTTTTTCTTCTCGGTCTTTGTAATCCGGTAGTTGTGGATCGTCGATCCGCCCTGGTACCAGGAGGAGAGCGTCAGCTTGTTTGTAAACGGGTCATACAGCGCGTTCACGATAACGGTGATCGTCTCTCCGGAATAAATCGTGTTGTAAATATCCCCGCCTTTGTCCTGAATGATCTGGTAACTGTAGGTTCCAGGCTGAGTGATCCAGACCGGTGAAAATGTAAACATCCCTCCGGCGTTCGTCACGCTCGCGATTCTCTGCCCGCCAGCGTACAGACCTGCCTGAAACTCTCCATCCCTCGGATAACTGTTCTGGACACTGACGGGTGCCGACACGGTCGCGGCTGCAGCCTCCGGGTTGATAAAGTAATAGCCGGCCCGTCCATTTTCGTTGAACTGCAGGATCATCCTTCCGTTGTCAAACATGATGGACTCGATTTCTCGATGTGTCCCGTCAGATGAAGCCGGAATATAGTAGGTCTTCAGCAGGTTTCCGTAGAGATCGTAGATCCAGACAACATTGTCGCCCTTTCTGAAACGTCCATCCGGAACCGGCTCATACTTGGATGAGCGCCCGCCCTCACTGGCTGTGAAGTAAACAAGCCCGTTCCAGGTTCCGCAGTTCTGATAGATCAGGTTGGACGGGACATGAAAGGAGCTGATTTTCCTTGAGAAATCACCGCTGTACACGGTCGCTGTTTCAACGGAATTGGACCGGTTGCCCAGGAAGAAGACATCTCTTGTTTCATCATAGGAGATGGAATTGTAATACTGGCCGACCCGGATCCGCCGCTTCACTTTCAGGGTCGAAGCGTCCAGGACAATGATCTGGTATACCCCATCCGTCTTGACGGGCGTTGTGTAAATTTCATTTCGAGACGCGACATAGGTCATGTCGTTTGAGTGTCCCAGATTCGTATCCGCAAGCTGACTGGAGATCAGCGCATACGATGCCCTGTCCAGCAGGACAAGCGGGTTGGTCTTTCCGGCCGGCTTCAGGAAGGAGGAAATGACAAACCCGGGTGTGATGGTTCCGCCTTCAAGCGCCGTTCCATAAGGTCTTGAGATCCTTGTCAGATTTGTGAGGGAGACCGGTGTCAGGTCGGTCTGATCCACATCGACCTGCGGAACGAAGGTCAGCGCCGCAATCGGGTTCCTCTCTCCGCCTTCCTGACCATCGGCTGTCAGTTTCCAGGAAAACACCGGAATCTGAACCGGGTCAGGTGTTTCGATGTCACCGGCACTGTCAGTGCCTGTTTCAGTTTTGCCGTTTTCTTCCTTGCTGCTTTCATCCTTGCCGCTTTCTTTTTCGGCCTCGGGAAGCGTCTTCCACCCTGCCTGGTATGCCGTAAGGGTGAACGTCTTCTCTGCAAGCGGCTTGAAATGAGGAACCGCCACCTGGACAGAATAGGTTTTCGTCACGTCCTTATACGCCTTGGTCGAAGGATCCGGCTGTCCCATGTTCCAGTCAGATTTTACCGTGATCGGTTTCAGGCTCAGCACACCGGCCTCTCCTGTATCCCGTTTGACTGTGTCACTTGAATACACCTTCTGTCCGGTACTCTGGTCTGTGATTGTCACCGAATAGTGACTGATCGGGTTATCCGGAGCAGTTGACAGATAGGTGGCTGTCTGGGGATTCAGGCCGCGGAAGTCGAATCTGACTACAACCTGGATATCCGCCGAACCCTTTGTCTCGATGGAGACAGGACTTTCAGCTGCCGTCTCCTCTCTGACTGCCGCTGTCTCTGTTTCTGCAGACTTTTCTGAGGCCGGAGCAGACTCGGTCGATACCGGAGCAGACTCGGTCGATGCCGGAGCGGACTCAGTCGATGCCGGAGCAGACTCGGTCGATGCCGGAACGGACTCGGTCGATTCCGGAGCGGACTCAGTCGATGCCGGAGCAGACTCGGTCTCTGGCTCTGATTCCGATGCTTTTACGGTCTCGCCGGCAGATGTCTGTTCTGACTCAGTTTCCGTTGTCTGTACATCTGCCCAGGCGCTCCCGACAGTCCCTGCGGTCAAAACCGCTGCCAGCGTCAGAGCCGCCCATCTCTTCGTCTTCGAAAAATGGCGGTCAGCAGCCCTCTCCAATCTTTGCATTTTTGGCATTTCCTGCAATCCTTGCAATCTTTTCAATTCTCCCACGCCTTTCACGCTCCTGCCGCATTCATCGGGCAGGACATTCTATTCCCTGACAGATGTCAGAGTCCGGCAGCCCTCCTGCCATTCAGCTGTATATGTTATCAAATCTGTTCATGATGCTCAATACATTCACCGGTCTTTGTTGCTTCTCCTGCTCCTTCGGACTGTTGTATAATAGCCCATTGTGAATCAGATCATACACATATTTTTAATAAGAAGGAATTGTTGAGTTTTATGGAACAGAATACAAAGTTCGCACTTGGCGTTGACATCGGTTCCACCACCGTCAAGGTGGCCGTTCTTGATGAGAGCAAACAGCTGCTGTTTTCAGATTATCAGCGGCATTTTGCGGATATTCAGGGTACACTTGCCCGCCTTGTGAAGGAAGCCCGGGAGGCAGTCGGGGACGTGAAGGTCTCCCCGGTGATCACGGGCTCCGGCGGCCTTGCGCTCGCAGGAAACATGGATATTCCCTTCGTCCAGGAGGTCATTGCGGTCTCAACGGCCTTGAAAAAATATGCGCCGCAGACAGATGTCGCGATTGAGCTCGGCGGGGAGGATGCCAAGATCATCTACTTTGACGGCTCCTCGATCGACCAGCGTATGAACGGTACCTGCGCCGGCGGTACCGGTTCCTTCATTGATCAGATGGCTTCCCTTCTTCAGACCGATGTCACGGGTCTGAATGAGTACGCGAAGCACTATCAGTCTCTCTATACCATCGCGGCCAGATGCGGTGTTTTCGCCAAGACCGACATTCAGCCTCTGATCAACGACGGCGCGACAAAGGAAGACCTCGCCGCCTCCATATTCCAGGCAGTTGTAAACCAGACCATCTCCGGTCTAGCCTGCGGGCGTCCGATCCGGGGGCATGTTGCTTTCCTCGGCGGGCCGCTCCATTTCCTGAGTGAACTGCGGGCTGCCTTCATCCGCACGCTGAAGCTTGACGACGAGCATGCCATCATCCCGGACAATTCCCATCTGTTCGCCGCTATCGGCGCCGGTCTGAACGCTCATTCCACGATGGCCGTCAACCACTCGAAGGCGCACGAAAAACTTGCCGAGCAGCTTTATGAGGATGGGAAGCCCGTTACGGATGCGGATTCCGACCGACTGCTGAGTGAGCTGGAGAAGGAGCTGACGGACGGCGTTCAGATTCAGTTCGAGGTGCCGCGCATGGAGCCTCTCTTCGCCTCTCAGGATGAGTATGACGACTTCATCGAGCGCCAGAATCAGTATAACGTAGCGACGGAGGAGCTGGAGTCCTACAGCGGAAACTGCTTTCTTGGTATCGATGCCGGCTCGACAACAACAAAAGCAGCGCTCGTCTCGGAGGACGGCTCCCTCCTGTATTCATTTTACAGCAACAACAATGGCAGCCCGCTGAAAACCGCCATCCGGGCGATCGAGGAGATCTATGACCGGCTGCCTGAGGATGCCCATATTGTCTATTCCTGCTCCACCGGCTACGGCGAGGCGCTGGTCAAGTCTGCCCTGATGCTGGACGAGGGTGAAGTTGAGACCATCGCGCACTACTACGCGGCGTCCTTCTTCGACCCGGATGTGGACTGTATCCTTGACATCGGCGGCCAGGATATGAAGTGCATCAAAATCAAGAATCACGCGGTTGATTCGGTACAGCTCAACGAGGCCTGCTCCTCCGGCTGCGGATCCTTCATCGAGACCTTTGCAAAGTCTCTGAACTATTCAGTGGAGGACTTCGCGAAAGCGGCGCTGTTTGCCGAACACCCCTTTGACCTCGGGACCCGGTGCACGGTCTTCATGAACTCAAAGGTCAAGCAGGCGCAGAAGGAAGGGGCCAGTGTCGAGGATATCTCCGCCGGCCTGTCCTACTCTGTCATCAAAAATGCTCTCTACAAGGTCATAAAGGTTTCCGATGCCAGAGAGCTTGGACGCCACATCGTCTGCCAGGGCGGAACCTTCTATAACGACGGTGTCCTGAGAGCGTTCGAGAAGATTGCCGGCTGTGAGGCCATCCGCCCGGACATTGCGGGCATCATGGGCGCGTTCGGAGCCGGACTGATCGCGAGGGAGCGCTATGAGGAAGGGAAACAGACTTCCATGCTCTCGATCCGCCAGATCCGTGCGCTCCAGTATACAACACACAATGCCAAGTGCCAGGGCTGCACGAATCACTGCAGACTGACAGTGAACCATTTCTCCGGCGGACGGACCTTCATCTCCGGAAACCGGTGTGAGCGCGGAATCGGCAAGAAGAAGAATGCCGAAAACCTGCCGAATATGTATGATTTCAAGAATCATCTGCTTTTCGACAGGGAGGTTCTGCCGGAGGATGAGGCGGAGCGGGGAACGATCGGTATCCCGCGCGTGCTGAATATGTACGAGCTGTACCCATTCTGGCACCTGTTCTTCACGAAGCTGAAGTATCATGTCGTGCTTTCACCGGCAAGCACGCACCGGATCTACGAGCTTGGCATCGAGTCAATCCCGTCTGAGTCCGAGTGCTATCCGGCCAAGCTGACGCATGGTCACATCGAGTGGCTGATCGCGCAGGGTGTGAAAAAAATCTTCTATCCCTGTATTCCCTATGAGCGGAAGGAGTTCAAGGAGGCCGGCAATCATTATGACTGCCCGATCGTGACATCCTACCCGATGAACATCAAGAACAATGTCGAGACGATCCGTTCAAAGAACATCGATTTCATCTGCCCGTTCATATCTTTCGAGAGCCTGAAGACGGTCACGGAACAGCTTGTCGATGTCTTCTCCGACCTTCCGGAGCGGGAGGTGCGCGAGGCGGCTTCAGCTGCATGGACGGAGCTGGACCGCACAAGGCAGGCGGTCTATGCGGAAGGACAGCGGATCCTGGACTACCTGGAGGAGACCGGAAAACATGGCATCGTGCTGGCAGGGCGGCCTTACCACATCGATCCGGAGATCAACCATGGCATTCCGGAAATGATCAACTCCTATGGCATGGCTGTTCTCTCTGAGGATTCCATCTCGGAGCTTGCCCCGATTGACCGTCCGCTTCGTGTCCTTGACCAGTGGATGTACCACACGCGGCTCTACGGCGCTGCGGAGTTTGTAAAGCAGCGCGACAACCTGGATCTCATCCAGCTCAACTCGTTCGGCTGCGGCGTCGATGCGGTCACGACCGACCAGGTCGATGAGATCCTGACCGGCTCGGACAAGCTCTACACCTGCCTGAAGATCGACGAGGTCAACAATCTTGGTGCGGCGAGAATCCGGATCCGTTCACTGATCGCGGCCATCCGGATCCGTGAAAAGAACCATGCCACCCGGACCATCCGCTCCTCTGCGCAACAGACCGTTTCATTTACAAAGGAAATGCGGAAGGACTACACCATCCTGGTGCCGCAGATGAGCCCGATTCACTTCGGCCTTCTGGAAGCCGCCATGACTGCGAGCGGTTATAACATGGTTGTCGTCAATCCTCCTGAGAAGGACGCGGTCGACAAGGGGCTGAAATATGTCAACAACGATGCCTGCTACCCATCCCTGATTGTCGTCGGACAGATGATGAGCGAGCTGGAATCCGGCAAGTACGATCCGCACAAGTGCGCGATCATCATGTCCCAGACCGGCGGCGGCTGCCGGGCGTCGAACTATGTCGGCTTCTTCCGCCGGGCCCTGAAGAAGGCCGGGATGGAATATGTACCGGTCATCGCCGCATCGGTGCAGGGACTGGAGAGCAATCCAGGATTCAGGCTGAATTATGCATTTGCAAAGCGTGCACTTTTTGCCTGCGAGTTCGGCGACCTGTTCATGAAATGTCTCTACCGTGTCCGTCCATATGAGATTGAGCGCGGAAGTGCAGACAGACTGCACGACAGGCTGGAGAAGGAATGCATCGACTTTCTCTATTCCGATAACCCCTCCGGAAGGGATTACAGGCGCCTGTGCAGAAAGATCGTACAGGAGTTTGATTCCTTCCCGATCCATGAGGATATGAAGAAGCCGAAGGTCGGGATTGTCGGTGAGATTCTGGTCAAGTACTCTCCTGCCGCAAACAACCATCTGGTCGAGCTGCTGGAGCGCGAGGGTGCTGAGGCTGTCCAGCCGGAGCTGATGGACTTCATCCTCTACAGCCTCTACAATGAGAATTTCAAGTGTCAGAACCACTACGCCGGAAAGGCGACAACGGCACTCTGCAACATCGGCATCAAATTCGTCGAACACTGCAGAAAAACAGCCCGCGAGGCGCTGGATGCCTCCCGCCGTTTTAATGCGCCGCACCATATCCAAAGCCTTGCGGAGCGGGCGAAGGCTGTCATCTCGATCGGCAATCAGACCGGCGAGGGCTGGTTCCTCACCGGGGAGATGCTCGAGCTGATCGAGGAGGGCACGAAGAATATCGTCTGCGTCCAGCCCTTCGGCTGCCTGCCGAACCACATCATGGGAAAAGGCGTCATCAAGGAAATCCGCCGGCAGCACGCCGACGCAAATATCGTCGCCATCGACTACGATCCGGGCGCATCGGAAGCAAACCAGCTGAACCGCATCAAGCTGATGCTTTCAGCCGCCGTCCGGAACATGGAGGAGGAAGCGGCACTCGCCTGATACAAAAACAGTCGGACAGGGTAAAAACAAGATCATAACCTCAGGCAGGCATATGGCTCCGGGCATCAGCCCGGAGCCATATCTTTGCTTTTCTGTCTTTATCTTTCTGTCTTGTCTCTCTGTCTTTCTTACACGCATGTTTTTCAGCGCCCAGCTTTATCATTTCTTCTGATCTGCATCGGTGAGGCACTGTGCTGGTAATCGCAACGTACAATCCGGAAATGCTCCGCCAGATAGTACGCGCCTTCGTCGGAGACAATATATTTCGGATCCAGCTTCACTGTATACCGGAAGTAAGGCTCAAAGCGGCAATAATCCGGCGTCCTGGTCTTTCTCTTATAGCAGTAGTAATCAATGTAGGTTGCTTCATTTCCATAGGACTGCTGAAGCTCCCTTGAATTCAGCCTTCTGTAATCTCCATACGGAAAACGCCCGGTGTTGCGCTCTGTTTGCCCTGAAACAGAGACGTAGATATATGCCAGAATCCAGTCCGCGTGGCGGTCCTGTCGCTCAGGCTGCGCCTGCATGCGGGTCTTCCTCCCGGATCCTTCCGTTGGCACAGCAGGCTCTTTTGTATGTGAGGTGTCTCTCTGATCCCCGACAGTTGTCACGTTTTCTGCATCCGGCAGACTCTCTGCATCCGCTGCATGATCCACATCTCCGGACGCAGCCGTTCGGTTCTCCGGCTTTTCCGCCATCAGCTCGGCGATGCGCGTTGTGATGGGTGGTTTCAGCCGAATGACATAGGAGGCAAGATCGTCTCTTCTGATTTTGTAGAAAAAAGAACTCGCCAGATCCAGCTGCCTGCAAAGCTTCTCCAGTGTCATCATATGCGGCCTGTACCGCACGATCTTCCCAATCTGTTCTTTGTCCGGAAGCAGGAGCTTCCACTCCTCGTCCGTCCCGGTTCCCTTGTCATACAGATACAGGAGATTGTCAAGTAAGCCTTCCTGATCCCGGTCCCTCAGATCCAGGGGCAGGGCTGCAAGACTGTACTCATCCCGTTTCCCAATCCGCCTGTACCGCGACTCGATGAGCCTGCAGATGTAAAGCTCGGTAGATGTGTCTGCCTTCACAAACGGCTCCCCTGCTTTTGCCTCATTCCATGCCTTGTAGATCAGACTCAGCGGGAGATCGACATCCACGAGAAACGACGGAAGCTCCAGCGGTGCAGCGGCGGATGGAATATCCTTTTCCTCCAGCTTCTGCCGGATTTCTGCTCTGTCTGCCGCGTCAAATGTATTCACATAGCCGACCGGGAAACGTCCGTACCGTCCGGCTCTTCCCGCGACCTGCTTGACCGTCTGGGAATCCAGCTCTACTTCCCTGCGGTTGATATGCTTGACCGTGTCCCGGAAGATGATCCGCTCTATATTGTAGTTCTGCCCGATCGCGATGGCATCTGTCGCGACAAGGCAGTCCGTGTCGCCGCGCTCAAACTTCCGCGCTTCCTCCATTTTCACTTCGTAGGGAAGCTTTCCATAGACAATGGACGGATTCATGCCCTTTTTCTGGAGCCATGCCGCCATCTCATAAGCCCCCAGTCTTGAGAATACGATGTACGCATCGTTCTTTCTCGGTCCCCGGTACGGCTCCTCCTCGAACTTCAGCTCGCTTGTGCGGGTATGCTCGACCACCTCGTACGTATCCCCGCAGAGCGTGATCAGCCGCTTCGTGATCTCAAGTCCGCTGTATGCGCAGCAGACCTCCACAGAGGGAGCATTGACGCCGAGAATGGCATTGGTGTAAAGAGATCCGTCCTCCCCGGAAATCAGCTGACACTCATCAATCACAGCCATATCATAGCGATGACGGAAATCGAGCATCCCGATCGTCTCGGCAATATGGGAGGCTTCCGGTTTGATTTCCTTCTCCTCGCCGGTTGCAAAGCTGCACGGGACGCCATATTCCTCAATGACCGCCCGACCTTCATAGGCCAGCATTCTGAGCGGCGCCAGATAGACGCCGGAAGGGGCACTTGCAAGCGCCTTCATGGCGTCATGTGTCTTTCCTGTGTTTGTACCACCCACATGGATGGTGAAATGGCGCCTGATTTTCCTGGCGTCGCCGAACAGATCCGGAACGTGAGAACGCGCCACCTCATGGATCGAATCATACCGGTCCAGCATGGCCTCTGCTGCCTCAAACTGGTACTTTGCCGCACATGCATGAAGGATCCTTGTGTTCTGTCCGACGCGTACGGCTGTGGCTGAAATCACCGCCGCTCTGCCATAGCTGTCAGGAAGTGCTCTGATTCTGCCGACCAGCACCGGCTCCGGCCTCCTTCTGCGCCTCATCCCTCCCCGTTCAGGCTGCAGGTCCTCCTGAAGCCTTTCCGCTACCCTGGTACCGATTGTCCGGAGCGTCTGTCCTGAAATCCTCAGACGCAGTTTTTTCCGGAGGCTCCCAAGCAGCGTATCGGCAGACTTTCCCTGCCTCACCTTTGTCCCATTGAGAAACCCGGAAACCGGATCCGCCTCCAGCTGATGCCGGAATAGCGCCAGCGCTTCTGCATCTGATTCGATCGTCTGAAGGGAGCGTCTGCTGCCATCCCCATTCTCCATCCGGATATCATCGCTGTAGCTGATTATATCCGCCAGGACGTCTGCCAGCCGGCCTGCCTCCGTCTCAATCTGCACAAGCACATCATCAGGGATGCAGGCTTCGACATCCGATTCGCAGATTCCCTTGAACTGTTCTTTCATGTTTCGATCCACTCCGGCGGGTCTGCCCGTCTGATCATCAGGCGGCCTTCCTCATCTCTGCAGACTCTCAGTACGAAGTCAAACCGGTCGTGCGCCACGCAGAGCGGATAATCCTCTCTTGGAAAAATATCCGCCTGTGCCGGATCAAAGAACTGCTCCGCCCCATGATATCTCAGCCAGGCGATCTTCCCGTCGATATCATACACTTTCCCCCTCAAAAGGGCTTCGATATAACGCGCACAGATCAGGTCCTCGTTTGTACTTGTAAGGCCTGCCTTTCCCATCGCGACAATCGATACAACGGAAGGTTTCCGGAAACGGATATATGCCGCAACAGCCTTTGCATTCACAAGGCTTCCTGTTACGATCTCCTCCGCACCTGCCTGTGCAGCCGCTGCAATTCCCTGCGTGCCGGCGGATGTCGAATGGATCATCGCCTTCCCCCGGAAGAATGTCTTCGTCACATCATAAGGGGAATTCCCGAGATCGCAGCCATCTACCTTCGCCCCGCCTCTCTCGCCGAGAAGAACCGCGTCCGGATAACGTTTCTTCAGCGCAAATGCATCTTCAAGCCGCGCAATCGGCCATGACCAGCGTGCTCCTTCCGAGAATGCATAACACTCTGTGGTGAACGCACGGAATACATCGATGACCACCGTCAGCCCCTGCGCCTTTTTCGCTCCCTCCAGCAGTTCAAGTACCCTGATCTCCACGTTCTTTGTCCCCTCCCCGTTCGGCCTGATAGCAGGCAGCATTCAGCCTGCTGCATATTCCGGCTGGATCCCACGTTCCTGAAAGTATTCAAATACCTCCGGAAGCTTCATAGGTCTTCCGAAGTAATAGCCCTGGATTTTTTCACAGCCGATATCCTTCAGAAAGTCATACTGCTCCGCTGTCTCCACGCCCTCTGCGAGGGTGCGGATCCCGATCTCGCCCGCCATATGGACAACCGACCTCAGAATCTTCTGAGCCTTGTCCGTAAAATTTGACAGGAAGCTCATGTCAATCTTCAATTCGTCAAATGAACAATCCTTCAGAACACCTAGCGAAGAATACCCGGAGCCGAAATCATCCATCCAGACCTTGTACCCCAGGTTATGAAACTGCTCAATCAGCCGCCCGATCTGCTCTTTTCCCTCGACAAACGCACTCTCTGTAATCTCGATGTTGATAAATGATCTCGGCACATTATACCGTTCGAGGATGCTGTCAATTGTGCGTACCAAATCAGCATGCAGAAGATCCTTGCGTGAAAGATTGACAGACGCCGGAACCATGCTCCTGCCTTCATCCGTCAGCTTGCGGTAGTTTTTGCAGACTTGCTCCACAACATAAAGATCAAGCTGACAGACCAGACCGTTCTCCTCCAGCGCCGGAATAAACTGACCTGGAGAAATCATTCCATATATCGGGTCATTCCACCTGACAAGCGCCTCCGTCCCGCAAGCTTTCTGGGTTCTGGTCCGGATCACCGGCTGATAATAAACCTCTATCCACTCCTCCCTGAGGGCATTCTCGAAGCAGCGCAACACATGTCTGTGCATGGCAGTCTGCCGCATGATGTCATCCGTAAAATACACGACATCCGATGCTGTCTGCTCCGTAATCGAATCACTTGCCATCTTCGCCCGGTAACATGCAACAGAGAGACTCGTCCCGTCATCTCGCAGTATATAGGCTCCAACCTTCAATGGAAGGTTGTTTCCCTTGTTGATTTGATCTGTTTTTTTTAACAAACGCTCCAGTTTCTGATCTGCGTCCTGAAGCTCTGTGTAAACAACAAAATGGTCACTCTCGAATCTGGAGGATTTGTCCAGGCCAAATTCCTCCCGGATCAGGATCGCCAGCTCCTGAAGAAGGATGTCTCCCTCGTGGAATCCGAAACGGTTATTGAATGCCTTCAGATTCCTCATGTTGAAATACAGGATAAGAGGAGTCTTACCTGTCTTCCACATCTCCTGGATCTGCGGCCTTGCACTGATAAGGAAATGCTTCATATTCTGAAGCCCGGTCAGATCGTCATAATGACTTGTATGAGCGGTACTCTGCGCCAGAACGTGAGATTCAAGGGCGTGCTTCAACGTTGAGCCGACGCCCCCTGTGCTATCGATGGTATCTGTCTCATCTGTGTAGATAATCACAGCAAGGCGGTCATGCCCCATCATGATGTGCCGTCCTGTCCCATGGATGATATGATAACTGTCCTGATATTTGTTTTTATTCCGGTAGACGATATCATATTTGCCTGAAAGACCTTCCTGCATCGCAAAACGATACCCGGCCTCTTCAACTCTTGCCAGGTCTTCCGGATGTACATCACGGTACATGTCATTGTTCAGATATAAGAGGCCTTCTTTAATTGAATCATATCCAAAAAGTTTCAGCAGAGCCTCCGATACGACCAACGAATTGATTCTGTTATTCTGATACTGATACACCGCAACCGGAACCGGCATCTTTTCCAAAAACGCGCGTGTATCTGGCCCGAACTGGTATATTTCCATCTTTACCTTATCACTTTTCTTCTCATACGATATCCCCAACAGATGTTATTATATGCCAACACTTCAGCTTCGTGAAGTAAAACAGGCATACCCATTCTTAAAACTTCCGGGCATGCCTTCTGTTCAGGACCTGATCTGTTTGGTTTAACCTGCCTCAACCTTTCAGCTGAAATACTCTTTCTCTGCCTTCTTTGCGCTTCTGGTAAACCAGATCAGAACCACAAGGAACACGGCCGTCAGTCCGAGATACACGTAGGTATTGACCGGCCTGACATAATCCGAAAAGAGCCCGAGCCCGCCGGCCGCGAGTGCAGAAAGGGCAAACACGAACAGTTTCCCTCCAATCGCCTTCTTATACCCATCCAGGTCCTTGCAATGCACGGTCGACTTGTCCGGCAGAAGGACGCCCTTTTTGACCTCTCCCTTGAACTGCAGCAGATACCAGCAGTACATCAGATAGATGCCGCATCCCGCAATCAAAATATCCATAAAAGAAAACAACGAATTGTTATCCATCTTCCTGCATCCCTTCCGGCAGATTCCAGCGTGGCTGACTGCCTCCAGCCCCATCCCGCTCCGGCTGTCTCCTCATTCAGGAAAGCCCGAGCCAGGAAGCGACCTCTTCCTCCATACCGTCCCCTGCGATAAATGTGTTGTGAAGGATCGGCGCTTTCCGGATATCCTCGATCGCCTCCGGAATCCGGACCCCGCTCAGCTTTTCCAGTTCATCGATCAGCTCCGAATCGGTCTTCTCCGCCATCTCAGGCTTGATTGCACAGACAACCGCTCTCGCAAACTTGTACGGGCTGGCGGTGCTGGCGATGACAACCGGCGTCATGTCCTTCGTCTCCTCACGATACTTGCGGCAGACCTTCGAAGCGACTGCCGTATGGGTATCGATGACATACCCGCATTCCCTGTAGACCTGCGCAATCTCCCCGGCCGTCTCCTCCTCGCTTGCGTAGTTGCCATAGAAATCGGACAGTTTCGTATACATACCGTCCGTGATCTTGTATACACCCTGTGAGGAAAGCGCGCTCATCAGCTTCGCAGTCTGTTCGCTGTCGTCTCCTGAAATTCTGTAGATCAGTCTCTCCAGATTCGACGAAACCAGGATGTCCATCGACGGACTCGAAGTCAGCTTGAACGAACGGTTTTTATCGTACGCACCTGTCCTGAAGAAATCGACCAGAACCTTGTTCTCATTCGAGGCACAGATGAGCTTCTTCACCGGAAGCCCCATCCGCTTCCCGTAGTATGCTGCCAGGATGTTGCCGAAATTCCCGGTCGGAACCGTGATGTTGATCCGCTCACCCGGCTTGACTGCGCCCTGCCTGAGAAGCTGTCCATACGCATAGAAGTAATAGACAATCTGAGGAACCAGCCGTCCAATGTTAATGGAGTTGGCCGAAGAGAACCGAAGTCCCTGTGCCTTCATCCTGCGGTTCATCTCCGGATCCCGGAAGATCTTCTTGACACCCGTCTGCGCCTGGTCGAAGTTCCCGTCAATGCCGACAACATGGACGTTCCCGCCGCGCTGGGTACGCATCTGAAGCTCCTGGACACGGCTCACGCCGTCCTTCGGATAGAAGACGATGATCTTTGTCCCCGGAACATCCGCAAACCCTGCCATTGCCGCCTTCCCTGTATCCCCGGACGTCGCAGTCAGAATCACAATTTCATCCGTAATCTGATTTTTCCTTGCCGCCACCGTCATCAGATGCGGAAGAATCGAGAGAGCCATATCCTTGAAGGCAATCGTCTTGCCATGGAACAGCTCGAGATAGTACGCATCTCCCTCATGTCTGAGCGGTGCCATCAACGGATCATCAAACTTGGCGTCATATGCCTTGCTGATGCAGTCCTTCAGCTCCTCCTCCGTAAAGTCGGTCAACAGAAGGCGCATGATCTGGTATGCCGTCTCCTGATAGGACTGCTCCGAAAGCCTCCGGAAATCGCCGTCCCACACAGGCAGCTTCTCCGGAACAAACAGTCCTCCGTCCGGCGCAAGCCCCTGAAGGATCGCCTGGGAAGAAGTCACTCTCAAATCCGAATTTCTGGTGCTCTTGTACATGATCGTCTGCTGCATGACCGCGCTCCTGCCTTTTGATTGCATAATGGTTCGTATCAGTCTCTAAGAATACCTTATTTGGATGAAAGGCGCAAGTGATTCTCTTCTGCAGGATTTCCGGGCAAGTTCCCGCAGATATACAAAAACAGGCGGAAGCGTTCACCTGCTCTTCCGCCCATTCATATTGTCTTATTTGAACTTATAATAATCGTGTCCGCCGTAGGAATACAGGTATTCCAGGGTCTCATCAAACCAGTCGACATTCTTGCTGGAGGACGACTCCCGCGCCATGAAAAACAGCGCTCCATCCGAGATGTTCTTCCCGCCAATCGCCTCTTTTACCGCCTTGATTGTACTGTCGGATATGGTCAGCGTCCCCATCCGGCCATCCTGTGTCGGCGAGAACTGAGCCGTCCCACCCACCCTCTGCCATACGACATCATAGACATTATCCGGAAAATGGCTGTCCGCCACACGGTTCAGTATAACATCCGCAACAAGAAGCTTGCTCTTCTCATCGCCGCCTGTACATTCCGCCTCCACAATATTCAGCAGTGTCGTGTAATCCGTGTAGGACATCGATCTGTTCTCAGCGATCACCTTTCCCGCATCGCTCGTGATCAGGGACGCCGACTGTATGGCCTGCGCACCCGAGCTGTCCGACGGTTCCACGGCTGTCTCCGGCTCCTTCACGTTGTCGAGACTCTCCGCGATGGAAGAAAGCCACATGGAGGTCTGGTTTCTCAGCTGCGTCTGCCTGCTTTCCTCACGCCCGCTTTCCTGCTCTCCAGTTTCCGCCTCTGCCGGGGAAGCCGTCTCATATGTTTCCGTTCCGGCACCCACCATCACAGATGGCGCTACGGCCTCCGCTGATGCAGCGCTTGATGTTCTGTGCAGCGATACCGGAGCCGCGATTCCCCCGATCAGAAAGACCGCTGCCGTGAGGAACAGGCCGAGGACCTTCCCTTTTGATGAAAACAGCTCATCACTCAATCCTGAATCGGCCGCCGCTCTGTTCCTGGAAGCTGACGCCGCCCCGGTTTCCTTCAGGCGGTCTTCACCCGATTCAGTTCGATCTGTTTTCCGCAGACTTATATTCATGAAAAGCCCCTCACCTTCTCTCCATCACACTTGCACGCATCATGACGACAGCCGCAGATATATCCAACCATCGAATCCTGTCAGCCCAGTCATATTTATCGATACATCGCACATTATAGATATGTTTATTACGTTTGTCAACATTTCCGTAACACAATTGTAACATGCGTGCATCAGCCCAGTCGCTGTGCAGATGGACGCGTCATGCCTGCATGCTGGCGGCAGATGCGCGGGACGAAAAAACCAGCTGCCCGCACCGCAGGCAGCTGGTTTGGAAAACCACTCTGTTACTCTTCTGAAAGCGCTGTATCCTCCGCATTCACCATATTGTTCACGGCAGTGAGAAGGGCACTGACGGAGGCCCGGATGATATCGACATCCACTCCTGCGCCCCAGTACAGTACGCCGCTCTTTCTGCTCCTGACACCGACATAAGCGATGGCTCTGGAGGAAGAGCTCTTCTCCAGCGCATGCTCCTCATAGGTATCCAGATCATACTTAAGCCCGTACGCCTTCTTAAGCGCGTTGGAGACAGCATTCAGGCGGCCGTTGCCGGACGCTGTAATCTCGGCGGAACGGTTTCCGAACTGCGTCGTGATGGTCGCGATGATTCCGTTGTGCTGACGGAAGGTCACATGAGAGATGCCGTAAGGCTTTCTGACATCCTCGAAGCGGTCGATGAAGAGATCGAAGATCTCGTTTGGCGTCAGCTCCTTGTGCTGATGCTCGGACTCCAGCTTGACCTCGTCGCGGATCGCCGACGCAAGTGCCTTCGGCAGCCTGAGGCCGAAATCGTGCTCGAGGATGAAGCCGATACCGCCTCTTCCGGACTGGCTGTTGATGCGGATGACATCTGCATCGTAGCTCCGGCTGATGTCCGTCGGATCGATCGGCAGATACGGCACCGTCCAGAGATCGGTATTCTTCTCTTTTCTGTAATGCATGCCCTTCGAAATGGCATCCTGATGAGAGCCTGAGAACGCAGCAAACACCAGGGATCCGCCGTACGGAGTTCTCGGATTGACCGTCATACCCGTGTAATCCTGATACTTGTCTACGATATCCGGCATGTCATCCAGGTGAAGCTGCGGATCCACACCCTGACTGTACATATTCAGGGCGAGCGTCACGATGTCCACATTCCCGGTGCGCTCTCCGTTTCCGAAGATTGTCCCCTCGATTCTGTCAGCGCCGGCCAGTTCGCCAAGCTCTGCGTCTGCCACGCCGGTCCCACGGTCATTGTGCGGATGAAGAGAAAGCACGACGTTCTCCCTGTACTTCAGATTGTCGGAGATGTACTCGACCTGGTCCGCATAGGCACTTGGCACGGAAAGCTGCACCGTCGACGGCAGATTGATGATGGCCTTGCGGTCCGGTGTCGGCTTCCAGACATCGAGGACAGCATTGCAGACCTCGAGCGCATACTCCGGCTCCGTCCCGGTGAAGCTCTCCGGACTGTACTCAAAGCGGTACTTCTCGCCTGCCTCGTCCGTCAGCTTCTGCAGAAGCGTGGCACCCTCCACGGCAATCTGCATGATCTCTTCCTTGGACTTCCGGAAAACCTGCTCACGCTGCGCCTTTGACGTCGAGTTGTAGACATGAACAATGGCGTTTTTGCAGCCCTTCAGCGCTTCAAATGTCTTTCTGATGATGTGTTCCCTTGCCTGCGTCAGCACCTGGACTGTCACGTCGTCCGGAATCATCTTCCGTTCAATCAGCGCGCGCAGAAAGTCATACTCCGTCTCGGAGGCTGCCGGAAAACCGACCTCGATCTCCTTGAATCCGATCTTAACCAGGAGTTCAAAGAATTTCAGCTTGGTTTCCATATCCATCGGTACAACCAGGGCCTGGTTTCCGTCCCGAAGGTCCACCGAGCACCACACCGGTGCATGGTCGATGTATATCTTTTCCGCCCATCTGTGACCGGTGTCCGGCGCCTTGAAGAATTGTCTGGTGTATTTCCTGTAATTCATCATCGCCTGTCACCTCTCTGAATTATGAATGAGTGGCAAAAAGTACTTTTTGCACTCATATCATCTGGATTCATGCTGTGCTGAAAAGAATACCGTACTTACTCGCGATTTGCAAGCTCCTCTGCAATATCTTCCCAGGACAGACCGCGTTCGACCATCAGAACCATCATGTGGTAAAGGAAATCCGCCATCTCGTAGCGAACCTCCTCACGGTTCGGATTTTTGGCGGCAATGATGATCTCAGCCGCCTCCTCTCCGCATTTTTTCAGAATCTTGTCGATCCCCTTGTCAAACAGGTAGTTCGTGTAGGAACCTTCCTTCGGATGCTCTTTCCTGTCGCGGATCACATCGAGTACCTGTTCAAACACCGTAAGCGGATTGCGGTCCTGATAATCCTTCTTCAGAATCGTGCGGTAGAAGCAGCTCCGGTTTCCCGTGTGGCAGGCGGCCCCGATCTGGAGCACCTTCGCCAGCAGCGTGTCGCTGTCACAGTCCAGCCGCATCTCGCGTATGTACTGATAATGTCCTGATGTTTCCCCCTTGACCCAGAGGCTCTGCCTGCTTCTGGACCAGTAGGTCATGATACCGGTCCGGACGGTCTGCTCGAAGGACTCCTTGTTCATATAGGCGACCATGAGCACTTCTTCATTTTTGTAATCCTGCACCACGCAGGGAACAAGTCCGTTCTCGTCCGTCTTCAATTCATCCCAGCTGACAGCGCTCTCAAAGAGGTTCAGATCCGCGCCCTTCGCCTTCAGCTCCGCCTTCAGCTTCATGATATCGGTCTTCGGGTCCCGGAGAATGTCCTCGCACAGTCCCTCCACGCAGTCCTGCGACAGAATCCCCAGTTTTTCGTCCTCGGAAAGGCCATCACTTCCCACCACAACCATCGTCTCCGGCAGTCCGCTCAGGTTCGCAAACTCCAGACGGTCCTTTCTGTATACAAACACATCCGTCAGGATGACGATTCCGCTGGCATAGGCCTCAATCCGTTTCTTGGTCTCATCGTCCAGCACCTCGTCCCTGCGGGTGTCGATGCAGACACCGATCTTCTCCTTGCCGAAACGTTTGGAAACCTCCTCCAGCATCTTCATGTTGGACGCCTTCGAGAAATTCAGAATGGCTTTCGCAGCCCCTGTGTAGAGGATCTTCTTCACATCCTCAACCCGTCTGATGTTGCCGAACCCCCAGACCGGGATGTCCACCTTCCGGATGATCTCCCGTTCCAGCGTCAGCGACTCATCGTGTTCCTCGTCCGTATCGCTTCTGTCAAAAATCAGCAGGCCGTCCGCTCCCAGGTTTGAATAGTGGCTGGACAGCGCAACGGCGTCCCCGCCCTCATAAGGCTCATCCTCCGTGAGGGATGTGACCGCCTTCCCGTTTTTCAGATAGATTGCAGAAACCAGCTTCTTTTGCATGATATTTTCCTTTCTGCCTTATATGGTTCCCTTCGTCGACAGCACATCCGTGATTCTCGGATCGATTTTTGTCGCTTCGTCTAGTGCTTTTCCGAACGCCTTGAACATCGCCTCCGCCATGTGGTGATCATTGCCGGGCGTCAGCACCTTCAGATGAAGATTCATCATGGCGCTGTAGGAAATGGCGTAGAAGAACTCCCGCACCATCTGTGTGGACATCGTCCCCATCCGGTCTGCCTGAAAGACCGCATCATAGGAAAATGAAGGTCTCCCGCACAGATCGACTGCACACAGCACCAGCACCTCATCCATCGGCAGAATCCGGCTGCCGTAACGCTGGATACCCTTCTTGTCACCCACGGCCTTCCGGATCGCCTGGCCGATCACAATGCCGGTATCCTCGATGGTGTGATGATCGTCCACGGTCAGATCACCATCCACCTTGACGGTCAGATCGAACAGGCCGTGGCGGGCCATCCCGTCCAGCATATGGTCAAAAAAACCGACCCCCGTATCGATCTGAGTCTGTCCGCTCCCGTCGAGGTTCAGCTGAACCTCGATGCTGGTCTCCTTCGTATAGCGCTCCACCTCGGCAATTCGTGCCATTTCACTCCTCCTCACGGAACAGATCCCTGCTGATCCTGCTCATACCAGCCAGGACGCCTGATTTTCCTGACAGATCCTGCTTCTTAGTCTGCCTCACCCTCAAACCGGACGGCGATGGAGTTGGCATGCGCTGTCAGCTGCTCCGCCTTCGCAAACGTCTCGATATCCCGGTGCACCTTCCGGAGCGCTTCCTCGGAATAGTAGACAATGCTGGACTTCTTGACAAAATCATCTACAGACAGCGGACTGAAGAAACGCGCTGTCCCACCCGTCGGAAGGATGTGATTGGGGCCTGCAAAATAGTCTCCGAGCGGTTCTGAAGAATACGGTCCGAGAAAGATGGCACCTGCATTGTGGACGCGCGTCATCGCATCAAATGGATTCGATGTGACGATCTCCAGGTGCTCCGGGGCAATCGCGTCGACCGTCTCAATGCCCTCCTGCAGGCTGTCCACGACAAGAATATATCCATGGTTTTCGATGGATTTCCCCGCAATCTGCGCTCTGGAAAGCACCTTCAGGAAAGCATCCACCTGCTCCGAAACCTGCTCTGCCAGCTTCATGCTCGTCGTAACCAGGATGGCGGAAGCCATCTCATCATGCTCTGCCTGGCTCAGCAGATCCGCAGCGACAAAGCGCGGGCTGGCTGTCTCATCCGCAAGGACAACAATCTCACTCGGTCCTGCAATGGAATCGATGCCGACCTGCCCGTATACTGACTTTTTCGCAAGCGCGACAAAGATGTTGCCGGGGCCGACGATCTTGTCTACCCTCGGAACCGTCTCCGTCCCATAGGCAAGCGCCGCGACGGCCTGCGCGCCGCCGACCTTGAAGATCACATCCGCACCGGCCTCATGCGCCGCCACCAGCGTATTGGGACTGATTTTCCCATCCTTCCCCGGCGGCGTCACCATGACAATCTGAGATACACCGGCCACCTTCGCCGGCACAATATTCATCAGGACAGACGACGGATAGACTGCCTTCCCGCCCGGCACATAGACACCGACTCTTCTTAGCGGCAGGACCTTCTGGCCGAGCAGAACGCCATCCTCGCGGGTGTCAAACCAGCTGTTCCGCTTCTGCTTTTCGTGAAAGGCGCGGATGTTTTCAAGCGCCTCCCGGATGACACGCAGAAGCTCCTGCGAGACCTCGCTGTACGCTTCCCCGATCTCTGCGTCCGATACGCGGACGGTATCCGGTGTCAGCTTCACATGATCAAATTTCTCCGTGTACCCGAAAAGAGCCTCATCTTTGTTCGTCCTGACCTGCTCCACCATCTCCCGGACAGAAGCCTCGTACGCTCCATAATCCGTACGGTTCCGGCTGAGAAGATTTCCAAGCACCTCATTCCTCGTCTTTTCATCCAGTCTGACAATTCTCATGATCCTGTTCCCCCTGCGCAGCAGTTTCTCCGTCTTCGCCTGCTGCATGCATCTGACCGCCCGGCCATGCCGTCTGAAATCGCTCTGGCCATGTTGTCTGAAATCGCTCTGGCGCCGGATCAGGTATCCTGAGCCGAAGACAGCCGCTCCTTCTCCTGTTCCCTGGTGAGCACCTCGTTCATGTCCCTGAGAAGCGCGGTGATCCGCTCATTTTCCATCCGCATGCTGACCGGATTCACAACCACTCTTGCAGAAAGCGGGCAGACCTCCTCGAGTACCTTCAGTCCATTGGACTTCAGTGTCGATCCGGTCTCGACAATGTCGACGATCACTTCCGAGAGGCCGACAATCGGCGCCAGCTCGATGGAGCCGTTCAGCTTGATGATCTCAACCGTCTGGTTCTTCGTCTCGTTAAAGTAGTCCCTCGCAATTTTCGGATACTTTGTCGCCACCCGGATCTGCTGCTGTCCGTTCAGAAGCTTCTTAGCGCTCTCAGGACCTGCCACGCACATCCGGCACTTCCCGAACCCCAGATCCAGCACCTCATAGATCTTGCGGTCCTCCTCCATGATCGTATCCTCGCCGACCACACCGATATCCGCTGCCCCATACTCCACGTATGTCGGCACATCCGGCCCCTTCGCGAGGAAAAAACGAAGCCTGCGCGCCTCATCTGTAAAGATGAGCCTGCGCGTTGCCGGGTCATTCATTTCCTCACAGCTGATTCCAATCTGCTCCAGAAGCTTCATCGTCTGCTTCGCGAGCCGCCCCTTTGTGAGAGCGATTGTCAGATACCTCATCATTCATCCTCCAGCGCTGACCATTATTCTACCACAATCACAGACGCATAGCCGCCTTCCTCACGCAGCCGCTCCGGCAGGTGCGCGGAATCCTCCCCGCTTCTGAGACAGGAAAGGCTGCAGAGTTCCGTGTACTTTCCCTGCGCCCGATAGGTCACCGCTTTCTTCAGCGCTTCCTTCCTGCGGCTCTCCGTGTAAAGGATCAGATACCGCTCATGCTCCGGCAGGATGTCAATCTTCTGTCTGCTGAGTGCATTCATCAGCTGGCTCACGACAATCACAAACCCGACTGACGGCGTGTCCTTTCCGAAATGAGACAGAAGGCCGTCGTACCGGCCGCCCTTGACGACAGCCTCACCGGTTCCGTAGGTGTACCCTCTGAAGATGATCCCCGTATAGTACATGTATGCCGAGAGCATCCCGAAATCAAAGGAGACGGCGTCCTGAACCCCGTAGACCTGCAGAAGATCACGGACCTCCATCAGCCTTCTGACAGCCTCCTGTGCCTTCAGTCCCTCTGACAGCTCATATGCCCGCTGCAGCGCGCCGTCGCCGTTCAGGTCAGGAAGGGTCACAAGGAGCTCTCTCATCCCATCATCGATCTTTTTGTCCGACAGAAGTTTCCGGATTCCGAAGGTGTTGTGGTTGTGCATCAGATTCCGGAGTTTTGCTTCCGTATCCTCGTCAAGCCCTGCCTCGCGCACAAGGCTCTCGAAAAATCCGGCATGTCCGACGCTGATCTGGAAATCGCTCAGCCCGGATGCCGTCAGCGCTTCCGCAGCCATCGCGATCACCTCCGCGTCGCCGTCAGCGGAGCCTTCCCCGATCAGCTCCGCCCCCATCTGGGTGGATTCCTTGAGCCTCCCCTGAAGCCCCTGGTAATTCACAAACGTATTCCCCTGATAGGAAAGCCGCGCCGGCTTCATGTCCTGACTGAAGTACCGGCTCCAGGCTCTCGCGATCGAAGGCGTGAAATCAGGACGGAGAACCAGCGTGTGTCCTTCCCGGTCAAAGAATTTGTATAAGTCCTTCGAGGGGATCGTCCCGACATCGCTTCCGAATACGTCGAAAAACTCGAAAGTCGGGGTCTCGATGTCCTGGTATCCGTAGGAAGCCAGAACCCCGTGGAGCCGTTTCTCAAGAATCTTCTTTCTCGCGCATTCCTCCCCGTAGATATCTCTCACGCCCTCCGGCGTATGAAGGATTTTCTGATTCATCTCCGTTTCTCCTCGTTTCCGGTATTCCGGACGATTTCCGAACCTGCAGCCCGGTTTTCCGGCCCCCGGTTCGTCTTGAATGCTTTACTATGCTAATGCTTTACTTCGTTAAAGTGCCGCATGGGTCTGATTGTACTAAGGTTCGTCGCGGCTGTCAAGGGAAGACTCCTCCTCCCTCCCGTCCAGATCGAGCTGAAGGGCGTCAAGATACGGAAGCAGGAACCCATGCCGGTTCGGCCAGATCCGGTACCGGGTGTCGACCTCGCTGAACGGAATCGACTTCCGTCCCCCTGCCTCCTTCCGCTCCCAGGCCTTCTTCAGGTCACAGAACGGCATGTAGTAAAACTCATCCCGCCCCGAATAATAGATCACCAGAAATGAGATGCCTCCCTGTCTCTCGAAGGCCTCCATGAACCGTACCTGATGCTCATGGACGTTCTGCAGACTGAAGGTATCCGTCTTGCTTTCCTTGGCATCAAAGCAGACCGGGATCCCCTGCACGGCACCGATGTAGTCGACGGTGCTCTTCTGATCAAAGTATGCCAGCGTGATGTGGCGGGACTCTTTATCGAAATTGATCGGCGTGATCGGAGTCGGAATCTTCTGAACCAGCGCCAGCTGTTTCTCCTGATACTGTTCATTCGTCCGGTTAAGCAGTTCCTCAAGCGTGCTGCCCCGGAGCCCTCTTGACTGCCAGGTTGCCATTTACCCTTCCTCCATGACGCTCCGGAAATCCGCCGGAAGCGGTGCCGTGATAGTTCTGCCCGAAAGCTTTTCGAGAGGCGAATCCATCACGGGAAATGTCAGCCTTCCGGCATGAAGAAGCTGTCTTCTGACGCTGAACCGTCTGGCCAGATATGCATTCACACCAGCGTCCCCATACTTCGGGTCGCCGGCTACCGGGTGGCCGGCCGATGCCAGGTGTGCCCGGATCTGATGGCTGCGGCCCGTCAGAAGATCGACGTCCAGAAGCGTCAGCACAAGCCGGCGGCTCTGTGCATCTGCACCATCCGCACCGCCAAAAGCGCCTTTTCCGGCAGCCCCCATGCATGTCATCGTCAGGCAGACCGCCTGCTCCGGCGTATAGCTGGTCCGGATACGCTGTGCGCCCTTCTCCTCACGGCTCAGGATCCGGACCGTGTTTGTACGCGCATCCTTGATGAGCCATCCGTCGATCCTCTGGCTGCTCTTCACTTCCCCGCAGACCAGCGCCTGATAGTGCTTGCTGACCGTGCGGTCCCTGAAGAGCGCGGACAGTGCCTGAAGCCCCCTCACGGTTTTTCCGATTGCGACAATCCCGCTTGTATTCCGGTCAAGGCGGTTGCAGACGGAAGGCCGGACCGTCTGAAGCTCCCTCTGTGTGATCGCCCCTTCTCTTATCAGGTGCCCGATGGCATACTCGTTGAGCGATAAATCCCCCGGCTTTGCCTTCTGTGTCAGCATTCCGGCCGGCTTGCTGACCAGCAGTACATGCTCGTCCTCATACAGGATCCGGACGGAAGATGGGAAATCCGGATATGTCAGGACTTTCTCGTTCCGCTCTCTGCCTCCCCTGCCAGATCCTTCCCCGCCCGGTGCTCCATGTTTCGAATCGCGGGGATACGCTACGGGAACCGCACGATTTCTTCCGGGAACCGCCTCGACACCCGGGACAGCTCCTTCGCAGAATTTTTCCAGTGTCTCCTCGGCAAAATAGAGGCGGACCACATCGCCCGCCTCCAGTTTTTCATTTCCATGCGCCTTATGACCATTCAGTGTGATATTTTTCTTCCGGAGCATCTTGTAGATGAATCCGGTATGCGCCTCTCTAAGGGCGCGCTCCAGAAAATGATCCAGCCGCATGCCTGCCTGGAGGTCAGTCATCACGATCTCTCTCATAGCTCTCCGTCCGATCTGTTCTCAGACCGATATGTTCCGGATGACCCGCATGACCGCTTCATCCCGCGTTTCCCCTTCGTGGACCGCGTCCGCCGCATGCTTCAAATTCGTCCGGTATTTGTCCGGATCCTGCGCCAGCGCCCGGATCCGGTCCCTGTACTGATCAAGATTCAGGAAAATATGGACATTCATCCCGTACAGCCCGTTGCTGCTCAGGATCTTCGCGATATGCTTCTGCATGAACTCGAACAGTCCCCGGTTTGCGCTCGTGTAGGCTGCTACAAAGCTGCCGCAGACAACAACTGCATCCAGAGCGAGCCTTCCCTCCTCTGCCGTCACGCAGAGCTCATATCCCCGCACAAGGTTTCCGGCAATCGTCTCCGTCACCTCATACGCCTCCTGTGAAAATGGCTTCTGCAGAAGCGCCATGATCATGCTGACCGTCCACTTCGCCGCCGGGAGAATCCCGAGGATTGCGATCAGTGTGAACATATTCTTCCGGGTGTGGTACCGGAAGATTCCTGTGAAATAGATCAGCAGAACAATGCTGTACATCAGGATGACAATCCCGATGCGTTTCTTCTTCTCCCAGGAAAAATACCCGTGCATCCCCTTTTCCGGGTGCCGCTTTCTCTGTTTCTTTTCCATCATCGTCTCTGCCCTCTATAGCCTTTCCGTCCTCTTTCTGCGCCTTCTGTCCGGCGCGCCTTCCGGCCTGCCGGCGCCGGTCTTTTCGCCGGTTCCTGCCGCCTCCCGGATGCCGGCCGGATCAGACACTTCGGCCCGTAACCGATCAGATCCTCCCTCCCGGTCAGATGGAGCGCCTCCTCGACGAGGCTGTGCAGCTTCGGATTCTTATACTGCATCAGCGCCCGCTGCATGGCCTTCTCATGCGGATCCTTCGGCACGTAGACCGACTTCATTGTCCTCGGGTCTACCCCCGTCGCATACATGATGGTCGATACGGTGGAGGGGGTCGGATAAAAATCCTGCACCTGCTCCGGCTGGTGGTGGATATCTCTGAGATATTCCGCCAGCTCCACGGCATCCTGAAGTGTACTGCCCGGGTGTGAACTGATCATGTACGGGACCAGAAACTGGTTCATGTGACAGCTCTGGTTCATCTGATTGTAGCGCTGCACAAACTGCCGGTAGACGCTGTTCTTCGGCTTGCCCATCATATAGAGCACCCGCTCCGACACATGCTCCGGAGCAACCTTCAGCTGCCCGGAGATATGATAGCGCACGAGCTCCCTCAGAAAATCATCATTTTTGTCCAGACACACGTAGTCAAACCGGACGCCGGAGCGCACAAACACCTTCCGAACCCCCGGAATCGCCCTGATTTTTTTCAGGAGATTCGTGTAGGCCACATGGGACACCTCGAGATTCGGGCACGGCTCCGGCCAGAGACACTCGCGGTTCGGACAGACGCCCTTCGTCAGCTGTTTCTTGCAGGACGGCTGATGGAAATTCGCGGTCGGTCCGCCCACATCGTGGATGTACCCCTTGAACAGCGGATCCTTCGTCATCCGCTCCGCCTCCGCAAGGATGGACTCGTCGGAGCGCGTCTGCACGATTCTGCCCTGGTGAAACGTCAGCGCGCAGAAGCTGCAGCCTCCGAAGCACCCCCTGTTTGATATGATCGAGAACCGGACTTCCTCCAGCGCCGGGATTCCACCCTCGCTGATGTAGTCCGGATGGTAAGTCCCGGCATACGGGAGCGCATAGACATCATCCATTTCCTGCTGCGTCAGCGGTGAAGCAGGCGGATTCTGGACCACCCAGACCGTCCCGTACGGTTCGACCAGACGCTTTCCGTTGAACGGGTCGGTGTTCTGCATCTGAATCCTGAAGCTTTTCGCCAGGTTCAGCCGGTCCGCCTGAAGGTCCTCGAAGGATGGCAGCATCAGATAATCGACAACATCCTCCTGCCGCTTGGTCTTATAGCAGGTTCCCGCGACAAATGTAATGCTGCTGATATCAAGTCCGCTGTCCAGCGCATCCGCTATTTCAACAATGGAATGCTCGCCCATCCCGTAGGAAATGAGGTCAGCTCCGCAGTCCATCAGAAGCGAGCGTCTGATTTTGTCCTCCCAGTAATCGTAATGCGCAAGCCGCCTCAGAGAAGCTTCGATTCCCCCTGCGATGATGGGAACATCGCGAAAGACACTCCGGATCAGGTTACAGTAAACCATGCAGGCACGATCCGGCCGTTTCCCGCTCACGCCGCCCGGCGTGTATGCATCTTCATGGCGGCGCTTTTTAAAGACGGTGTAATGATTCACCATCGAGTCCATGTTTCCGGCTGACACCAGAAAGCCCAGCCTCGGGCGCCCCAGCACGGTCACCGACTCCGGGTTCTTCCAGTCAGGCTGCGCAATGATGCCGACACTGTACCCATGCGCCTCCAGCACTCTGGAGATGATGGCCGGCCCAAAGGAGGGGTGATCCACATAGGCATCGCCTGTCACATAGACAAAGTCCAGCTGTCTCAGGCCCCGCGCCTCCATGTCCGCTCCTGAAACCGGAAGGAACCGCTCTCTCGGGATATCCCCCTGGGGGACATGCGCGCGCGAAGCATGCCGGCTCGCAGTCTCTTCCCCGCGGCCCGCCCGGGAGGCCGCTCCCGGCCTTCCTGCATTCCGCTGTCCGGCTCTGGTCTTTCCGCTTCTCGTCTTCCCGCTGCCAGCCTGCTTCTTTGTTCTGACTTCTGGATTTTCCCTGATTCTGCTGTCCAGGCGCTGGTTCATGGCCGCTCCTTCCTATCGATTCCATATCTGACTGGATGCCTGCCAGACATACGTTCCTGGCCCGTTCCTGCATGTTCGCCATGCTTCCCTTGTTCATCCCGCTATGTTAAAGAAGCTCCCGGAAATTTTCGATGAAGTAGTCGCAGTTTTCCACCAGTTCCATCCGCCGGTCCTCCGAGTATGCGTCTGCCACGCCGCAGACGGTCATCCCGGCCCGTTTTCCGGCAATTGCACCGCTTATAACATCTTCAAAAACGATGGCCCTGGCGGGGACTGTGCCGATTTGCCTTGCCGCTTCCAGATAGATGTCCGGGCTTGGTTTTCCTTTTCCGACTTCGTCTGCTGTCAGAATCCGATCGAACAGTCCGAGAATATCATTAGCCTGAAGGGCTGTCTCCGCAAGCCTCCTTGAATTGCTGGTGCAGACTGCAAGCTTCATGCCCTTCCTGCGCATGGTCTCCAGCAGCTGCCTGGCCCCGGCCTTGAGCGGAACCTTCGTCCTGTATCGCTCATACGCCATCTGGTTCCAGTCCTCCTGCATCTGTTCCAGTGAGTCCGGAATCCGGAACCTCGTTTTGAAAAGTTCCGCGGTCTCCGGCATGCTGAATCCCTCAATGTCTCTCTGCAGCGCCCGGATATCACAGTCCTCAGCGCCAGAGAACCGTGACAAATATTCGAGATCGATATCTGTCCACATCCACATGGAATCCACCAGCGTCCCGTCAAGATCAAACAAAGCTGCGCTCTTGTTCGTAAGAATCCTGCTGTCTGCCTTCTTCACGGCTCCTCCAACCTGACTGTTTTTGTCTCCTCTTCCAGTTCTCTGAGTTCCCGGGCTGTCAGCGGCCTGAAGGCGCCGGGCGCAAGATCTCTGTCGAGCGTCAGACTTCCCATCGCCAGTCTCTTCAGGAAGACGACCTTCCCGCCGACTGCCTCAAACATCCGCTTCACCTGGTGAAACTTGCCCTCCCTGAGAGCGACCGCACAGAGGCTCTGGCCTTCTCCGCAGCGGGAATAGTCCCCCAGCGTCAGACTTTCCGAGCAAATCTGCCGCATACGGCGCGTCAGCCCGGACGGAAGACGCTCCGGCTCGCTCTGCGCCGCGCCTTCGCCGCGTTCGCTCTCCATTCTCCAGAGAAAATCCCCATCGATTGAAAGCCGCCTCATGACCGCCGGAAGGGTCGGATGCTTTTCGCCGATCTCTATCCCGCCAAGGAATGCGTCCTCATGCGTCTTCGTCATCTCTCCGTCCACAACAGCGAAATATATCTTCCAGACATGTCTGGACGGTGAGATCAGCCTGTGTACCAGCATGCCGTCGTTTGTCAGAAGAAGCAGTCCTTCTGTATCTTTATCGAGGCGCCCCGCCGGAAACAGCTTCCGGGCATAGGGCTGTGCGATCAGGTCGAGCACTGTCCGGGCCCTCCTGTCCTCTGTCACGGACAGGACTCCCTGCGGCTTATTCAGCATCAGGTATACCATCCCTGCAGCCTTCACCTGTTTTCCGCCGATCCGGATCTCATCGGAGGAAGGATTGATCTTCTGCTCCGGCCGGACAGCTGTTATGCCGTTGACCTCTACAAGACCGCCCTTGATTTTTTTCTTCACTTCGCTTCTGGTCATCTCCGACTCTCCGGATAAGAACCTGTCAAGTCTCATCATGCTTTCGTTCTGCTGCACCGCCTTCACCTTTCCTGCCTGGCTGTTACATGGCTCGCCCTTCATCGAGTATGACCGGTTCACTCTTCCCTGCCCGGTTCAGAACCGCCGCCGTCATCTCGTGCTCAGCACTCGATGGTGCGCGATCCCCCTTTACAACAAGAGGCATCTGTCTTCCGACAGATGCCTCGTCATCTTCCTGTCTCCGAAGAAGAGCAGCCTGCCGGTCACTCCTCGTCTTGCTCTTTGTTTTCTCCCGAATCAGCTGCTTTGTCTTCGTCCGTATTCTCCTCACTGACATCCGGCTTCGTCTGATAGCTGGATGGCGCAAGCTGCGGGGAAAGCTCCCTGCGGTTCTTCGTGACAATGTCATAGCAGGACTGAATGGAATTAATGAAGTTATTGTACCGCGTCCCGGCTGAGTCCAGCGTATGCCCCATGATCTTCTCAAGATTGTCGAGCATCTCGTCCGTGTAAGCAATCGCGCTCACACGGATATTGTTGGCATCGGTTGTTGCCTTGTCCACAATCTCCTGCGCCTGCTGGTTGGTCTGCTCGATCAGGCGGTTGGACTGCTCCAGCGCCTTCTGCATCACTTCACTCTCGCTGACAATTTTGTCTGCCTTCGCCTGCGCATCCGCGATGATCGTGTCTGCCTTCTGCTGTGCATCTGCAAGGATGGCGTCCTTGTTGCTGATAATCTTCTGGTACCGCTTGATCTCATCAGGCGTCTTCATGCGGAGCTCACGAAGCATCTCCTCGAGCTCTTCCTTGTTGACGACAATCTTTGTGGATGACAGCGCCTGAAACTTGCAGCCGTCAATATATTCTTCAATCTCTTCAATGATCTGTTCAATTCTGCTGGCCATCTTCTATACTCTCCTTAAAAGAAATCAGTCCATACTTTTCCTTCACGGCCTTCTCCACAGGTGACGGCACGAACCTGGAGATATCGCCCCCGTAGGAGGCCACTTCCCGTACGGTCGTAGAACTCAGGTATGCATACTGAAGGCTGGTTGTCAGAAAGATGGTATCGATTGTCGGATCCATGATCCGGTTGGTCTGTGCCATCTGCAGCTCATATTCAAAATCCGTGATTGCCCGCAGCCCGCGAACGAGAAATTCCGCTCCCTCTTCCTTCGCGAACTCGACCGACAAGCCTGAAAATGATTTAACCCGGACATTGCTGATGTCACTTGTCACAATCTGTAACATCTTAACACGTTCCTGAACAGAAAACAATGGCGTTTTTGCCTTATTCACAAGCACCGCCACGATCAGCTCATCCACCATCTCCGCGGACCGTCTGATAATGTCCAGGTGCCCATATGTGACCGGGTCAAAGCTTCCCGGATAAACCGCAACTCTTCTCATCTGTGCACCTCATCATCTCCGGCACCGCTTTCGGTTCCACTTTCTGCATTGAGCCGAAGGTTTCGTATCCTGCCCTGTTCCGTATCCGGATCAGTCCCCTGATTCAGCAGGATCTGCCGCGCACTTTTTCAGGAAGACGTGTTTGCTCTTTTTCCCGTATTCCTTCACACGCTCGATCCGGTATCCGAGCGTCTCCGCTTCCGAAAAATCGGTCTCCTGCGATGCCTCCACCACGATCAGCGTCTGTTCATCCGCAATCGAGCTGTCTGAAAGCGCGCGCAGCGTCTCCATCTCAAGGCCCTGGTTATAGGGCGGATCCATGAAGATCACCCCGAACGGATGCTCACCGTCCATCCCGATGACTGTCCGCACCACATCTCCTGCGATCACACGTCCCTTATCCGCAAGGTGTGTGAAATTCAGGTTTGCGCGAATGACGGTCACCGCCTGCCTGCTGCTGTCGACAAATGCGGCAGCAGAGGCTCCTCTGCTGAGCGCCTCGATCCCGATCGCCCCCGAACCGGCATACAGATCCAGAAATCTGCAGCCCGGGATCAGCGGCGCCAGTATATTGAACAATGTCTCCTTGATCCGGTCTGTCGTCGGCCGCGTCTGCATCCCGGCTACTGTCCGGAGCGGAAGACTCCTTGCGCTTCCGGCTATCACTCTCATCTGAAACTCCTTTTACTGTCAGTCATCATGTCTGACGTTATTACGCCAGTCAAAGTCCCCCCGGTCCATCGCCAGAATCATGGATTCTGCCGTCGCTATGTTTGTTGCAACCGGGATATTGTAGCGGTCACACGCCTGCGTGACCGAAAGAATATCGAGCTGGTTGGGACTTGTCTCAATCGGATTATAAAAATAGATGACCAGATCCAGGTCATTTCTCTGGATTCTGTCGATAAACTGATTCTCCCCGCCGACAGAACCTGAAAGGAACTTGTGAACATGCAGATTCGTCGCCTGCTCGATCCGCCGTCCAGTCATCTCCGTCGCGAACAGATTATGTTTTGAAAGTATGGACTTGTAAGCCACACAAAAATTTTCAATCAGGTCCTTTCTGTTGCTGTCAGCAATAAAACCAATATTCATATTTCTGCCTCCCGTGACAGCTTCCCCTGATCCACAAATTGTATGTGAATTATTTACATAATTTGTGTATCATTGCCGCTGATATCTGTTATCTTTCACAGTATAACACACTCAGTTCCGCTCTGCCGATAAATTGAGGCAAAATTTCATCTTTTATGTTCCCTTTGGATATCAAAATCGGTTGTTCGCATCAGATAACAGATTTCCTTCTTTGTTGTCATCGTCAGATTGAAAGCCTTGGCAGCTCCCGCACACAGTCCCTCCTTGAAGGCCATCTCATAATCGCCGTCGGAATCCAGGTAGCCGGCCAAAAATCCTGCGATCATAGAGTCACCAGCGCCGACCGTATTGACCACCTTTCCCTTGAGGGCATCTGAACTGAAGATCTCGCCCTGCTCGGTCAGAAGCACAGCGCCTTCTCCCCCGAGAGAGACAAGCACATTGCGGGCTCCCATGTCCTGCAGTCTTGCTGCATACGGCACTGCCTCCTCGCGGCTGTGAATCTGTATGCCAAATATATCGCCGAGTTCCTCCGCATTCGGCTTGATCAGCCATGGATGAAAGCGCAGCGTTCCCGTCAGGAGCTCCTTCTCCGCATCGACAATGACGCGGAGATTCCTTCCTCTCAGAAATTCCAGGATCTGCTCGTACATATCAGAAGGAAGCGACGGCGGGATATGTCCGGCCAGGACAATTGTGTCCCCATCAATTAAGAACCGGAGCCTGCTGAAGAGTGTCCCGATATCCTCCTGCGTGATCTCCGGCCCCTGCCCGTTGATCGCCGTCTCCTCATCGGAACGAATCTTCATGTTGATGCGGGACATCCCCCGTTCAACCTGAATAAAATTGCTTTCTACCCCGCCAACCCGGAGCAGCCGCTTGATCTCGGCACCTGTAAAACCTGCGATAAACCCCATCGCAGTTGTCAGATACCCAAGATCATTGAGGACAAGCGATACATTCACACCCTTTCCGCCGGGGAAGACATCCTCCGATCGCGTCCGGTTAATAGCGCCCGTCTGAAAATGATCAACTGAGACCACATAATCCAGCGTCGGGCTCAGCGTCACAGTATATATCATCATCTTCCTCCATGCGAATAGAAATCCGATCTCATCTGCGTGTTGATTTCAATATACAACATTTTTTACGGAATCTGAACATGTTCTTTCACACTTTTCGGCCGATTCGTCCTTCTGTATGTCAAAAAATGGTACGTCAGATCGAAATATGCATATTCCTCGCTTTTCTCCGCGCATATGAAATCAGGACGCTCATCCAGATTCGGGAAATAGGCATCCGCCTGATAGCTTCTGTCGATTCTCGTCACGTAGACGGTCTCCGTGTACGGGAGAAGCTGCCGGTAGATGCTCTCCCCGCCGATACAGAAGACCTCCTGTCCTCTGCAATTCCCGTGAAGATACGCCATCAGCTCCCCGATGTCATGAACAACGGCTGCCCCGTCCGGCCTGAAAGCCTCATTCCGGGTGAGGACAATATTTGTGCGATTCTTCAGAGGTCTTCCGCCCGGAAAGCTCTCAAGTGTACGCCTTCCCATCACAACCACATGGTTCATCGTCTTTTTGCGGAAAAATTTCATATCTTCCGGTATCGATACAAGCAGTTTGTTGCCATAGCCGATCCCCCAGTTTGAATCGACCGCCACAATCATATCCATACAGCCTTTCCTCCTCAGATCGCAACCGGGATGTTCCGGATCTGCTCATGATACTGGTAGTTCTCGACATGGAGATCGTCGGTTGTGAATTGATAAAAATCGCGGACCTCCGGATTCAGCCAGACCTTCGGCGCCGGATAGGGCTCTCTGCTGATCAGCTCCTGAATCAGCGGCACATGGCGGTCATAGATATGCGCATCCGCAATCATATGGACAAGAACCCCCGGCACCATGTCCGACACCTGCGCGATCATCATCAGCAGAAGCGCATACTGTGCGACGTTCCAGTTGTTCGCGGTCAGGACATCGTTGGACCGCTGGTTCAGCACGGCATTGAGCACCAGCTTTCCGTCTCCCTGCTCCTGCGTGACGTTGAACGTCATGCTGTAGGCGCACGGATAGAGATTCATCTCATGGAGATCCTGATGCACATAGAGGTTCGTCAGGATCCGCCTGCTGAACGGATTGTGTCTGAGATCATAGAGCACACGATCTGTCTGATCAAACAAACCTTCCTTATAGACATGCTTCACGCCCATCTGGTAGCCGTATGCCTTCCCGATGGAGCCGTCCTCGTCCGCCCACTCATCCCAGATATGACTGTGGAGATCATGCACGTTGTTCGACTTTTTCTGCCAGATCCACAGGACCTCATCCATGGCACTCTTCAGTGCCGTCCGCCGCAGCGTCAGCGCAGGGAACTCTTTCCTGAGATCGTACCGGTTGCAGATGCCAAACTGTTTGATCGTGTAGGCCGGCGTTCCATCCGGCCAGTGCGGCCGGACCTTCTCGCCGCGCGTATCCGTGCCATTCTCCAGAATATCTCTGCACATGTTGATAAAGATGTGATCACACTGACTCATGTTTCTCTCCTTGAAGCTGTCCGCCCGCGTCCTGTTTCTTCTTTCTCTTCAGGTTCCAAGCTTTGCAAATGATGTCTCTTCCGCGAACCCGGACGCATTCTGCAGAAACAGAATATCTGTATAGCCGCCGGACGCAATCAGGTCTGACAGGCTTGCGTTGTAGTACCGCAGATCAAGCAGGTCGACCTCATCGAAGTCCGCATACGTGAACGGGGCAAAACAATGCGCATAAGAGTCCTTGATGATCAGGAGCCTGCGTCCCGTCCTGCTTTCCGGCATCTTCGACTGGATCAATCCATAGTTTCCGCCGTAAAAATAGGAATATTTGTCCTTCTTGTCCAGGAAAGAATCATCGTAGATGCTGTTTCTCACATCGTCCGACTGATTGTAGACCAGGTAATAGTCCTCTGCCGAGGCCGGGTCATAGCGCTGGATACTGTCAGCCCTTCCCCGGATGCCAAGTTTGGACGAGATGGTTCCCTCAAAATCCTCTGTCACCGTGACCGGGCTGTAGGCTCCGACGGAAAGCCCTTTCTCCTCTGCCCACGCCTGATATACGTACCAGGCCGCAAGGGTTTTCCAGTGATGATCGGTGCGGTAGTAAATCTCCTTATCCTTATGCGCGCTCAGAATCTTCCCGGTATCAAAGAAAACGCCGTCCGGAAGCGCTGCCCGCACCTGACTGATATAGTCTTCCTCATCGTAAGGCTGTGCAAAGGCCGGAAGCTTCTCTCTTAAAATATCGACGGCATTCGGCACAATCATCACGGTCACATGGTCATTCCCAAGCGTCTCCGACTGCTTCTTTGCAAATGAAGCCAGCAGGCTGATATTGGCCTTCGCCTGATCGGTTGTAAAACTTCCCTCGTGACTCTCAATCAGATAGCCGTCTTTCGCGAAATAAACCCCGCTGATATCCTTCTTTCCTGCTGCCAGCTCAAAGTCCGTCTTCAGTGTAATCCACCCGTCGCGGCCGATAAACTGATCGGACAAATAGCTCTCATAGTCTTGTGCAAACTGACCGGACAGAAGGGCGCCGATGCTGAAGGAGGGCCGCATCGCCAGCGAACGGTTCTCCGTCTCGGAGCGCTCATTCTGCGGCTTGATCACCGTTGCCGCCGCGATCCCGAAGATCAGGACCAGGAACATCAGTGTAACATTGACAGAAACCGTCCTGTTCATGGAAGGATGCCAGTCGGCCTCTTTCTGAAATTTCATGTAAGTCTACCTCCAAACTGCCGGGCATCTTCTGCCCGGCTCCAGCGTGCAGCCAGGCCCCGCAGGCAGTGCCGGCCCAAGTCCGGACATGGTCCGCCGGAATGATGCTGCGCAAGCGTGTGTTCCCGCATCTGTTTTCTTCAGAAACGGAAGTATAAAAACGGATTGTAGGACGCCCCGACCAGATACGCGACGCTGAGCAGAAAAACGCCCAGGTAGAATCCGATCCGAAGCACCAGGGTCAGGACACTGCTGCCCTCCACGCGCCGAAGCAGCCGCTTTGCCAGCTTTTCCGGAAGCTCTGTGCTGCCAAGAATCAGACACGCCAGCAGAACCGCATTTGAATATAGAAGGTAGATGCTTTCCTTTGACAAAAAGCCAGCTGCCGGAACAAACATTGCCTTCAGATATCCCATCTTTCCGGTGATTTCGTTGAAGGAGAAGATGAACCAGCCGATCATCACCGAGAACATCGTGTAGATGTGCCGGACAGCGGGCGGAAGCTTCTCCAGATACTTCCCGAAAAGCAGCTTCTCAAACAGCAGCAGCACGCCGTAGTAGACACCCCAGATCATGAAATTCCAGTCTGCCCCGTGCCAGATTCCGGTCAGAAGCCAGACAATCATGATGTTGCGGATCTGCTTCCACTTTCCCTTCCGGTTGCCTCCGAGCGGGATGTAGACGTATTCACGGAACCAGGTTCCAAGCGAGATGTGCCACCGTCTCCAGAACTCCGTCACGCTCTTTGACTCATACGGGTGTTCAAAGTTCTCCAGAAAACGAAACCCGAACATATGGCCGAGCCCGATCGCCATGTCCGAATACCCGGAAAAATCGTAGTAGATCTGGAATGTATAGGCGGCAATCCCGATCCAGGCTGTCAGCGTCGGAATCCCTGACGGATCCTGCACCTTGATGCTGTCCCAGAGCACGCCTGCGTTGTTCGCCAGAAGAACCTTCTTCCCGAGCCCGATCATGAAGCGGTTTACGCCATCCGCAAACTCCTGTGTGCTCTCCGTCCGCGACCTCAGCTGCGCATCGATCGTCTTGTACTGAACAATCGGCCCCGCGATCAGCTGCGGAAACATCGTGACGTAAGCGCCGTAGGAGATGACATTCTTCTGGACAGCCGCATTTCCGCGATATACATCGATGACGTACGATATCGTCTGAAAGGTATAAAAGGATATGCCGATCGGAAGTGTGAGCGAAAGCAGCGGGATCGACGAGCCAGACAGACTGTTGATCGTTCTCAGAACAAAATTCGCATACTTGAAGTAAGCCAGAAGTCCAAGACCAGCCGCCACCGCAGCCGTCAGGGCAATCTTTGCCTTTCTGTCCTCTCCAGCCCTGCGGAAATGATCGACCAGAATGCCTCCCGTATAGGAGACCAGTATCGACACGATCATCAGAAAGACGTAAACCGGCTCCCCCCATGCATAGAAAACAAGGCTGACAAGGAGAAGGACCAGATTCCGGAGCTTTGCCGAAACGACATAATATATCAGAAGAACCACCGGTAAAAACCGGAAAAGAAACAGCAGACTGCTGAAAACCATTCTAGATACCCGCCTGAAAACTGTAAGTTACCATGCTTTACTTTGAACCCGATTATTATATAATATAAAAATACGCTGTTCAAGATTTCAAACTCTGCAGCGAACAAACGACCAGAATCGTCCAGGAATCTCCAAGAATCGGTGAAAAAACTATGCCATCCTCTCAAACAACTACCAAGACAAGCTCCACCGTCCGCAGAAGGCGGAAAAGTAACTCCGGCCGGACGATGATTCCGCGTCTGCTGGTTCTTGTATTCATTTTCATTGCTGTCTTTGAAGGCAGGATCATCCATACGCTCCTCACGCACCGGGTCAGCCCCTCTTCTTCCAGTGTCACTGCCACGCAGGGAAAGACCACTTCTGACTCTTCACAGAATCAGGACAAAACCGCATCCACCCCATCGGCGGGAGCGGCTTCATCCAGCAGCAACCCGGACCAGGGACTGGCGGGGCTCGCTACAGTCTCTGTTTCCGATACGGCAGCGGCACAGAATGATACCGCCAGTACAGACAGTACGCAGCAGACCGATGCCTCCAGTTCCGGCGAGGCCATCGACAGCCCCGCTGTTGTCCCTGCCCAGAGCGATTCGGTCGATGACTCCTATTTTTCAGACGCCGTCTTCATCGGCGACTCAAGAATGGAAGGCTTCCGGAACGCTTCCGGTATCACACAGGGGACCTTCCTGACCGGAGTCGGCCTCTCCATCAACGACATGGACAAGCAGATCATATCGACGGCGGACGGCAATATCTCGGTCTACCAGGGGCTGAGCGGCCGGCAGTATAAGAAGATCTACCTGATGCTTGGCACCAATGACCTCGGCTTCTATCCATGGGACCAGTTCCAGCCGACCTTTGAGAAAGCCATCAGACAGTTCCATACGCTTCAGCCGGATGCCATCATCTATATCTGCTCGGTCATCTATGTGGAGGAGTCCAAGATTGCGAAGGGCTTTGAGTATGACAATAACCAGAATGTACAGACGATCAACCAGTACATTCTGTCTACCTGCGAGGATCTGTGGTACAGCTACTATCTCAACCTGAATGAGATTTTTTCGGACGGGAATCATGAACTCATCTCCGGCGCTTCCGCGGATGGGATTCACCTTGAGCCGGAATACTGTGCTCAGATGCTCACCTACCTGAAGTCCCACTATATCAGCGACTCAGACTGGAGTCAGGTCTTCTCTGCCAACGGCGGAGACAGTGCCGCTTCCGGCTCCGAGACAGAGAACGCTGCAGCCCAGACAGATGCCTCCGCTTCCCAGACCGGGGAAACTGCAGCTTCATCCGATGCGTCGGCCGCTTCCCCGGGATCCAGCGATGCGGGGAGTGTCAGTGCCGGCTGACGAACACACCAGCCGCAGCATACGCTCTCACGCGGATGATCGGATCCGGAATGTTGCCAAGTTGTGGCTGAGCAGCCTTGCAATGATTGTTTCAATCTGCTAAGATTCCGTAGGCAAACAAAGTTTCCGGGAAATAACAATCAAACAATAAGGGGTTATCATATGAAGAGATTTCGTAAAATCACTGCTGTTGTGCTCGCTGCAGTCTGTGCGGCACTTCTCCTGACTGCCTGCGGCGGAGGTTCCTCGAAGGAGGCTTCTTCCATCGATGTCTCGGCGCTCGCAGATGAGCTGAACAAGGACACCATCAAGAACGACACGCTGACGGAGACCAGCTCCGATATGCTTTCCAGCATCTATTTCTTCAAGGACGGTCAGGTCACGGAGAGCAAGGCTTACATGAGTTCCGGCTCCACCGCCGATGAGATCTGTGTTGTCAAGTGCCGGGACGATGCGACCACCAATGATGTGGAGCAGCTCTTCCAGTCCCGGGTTCAAAAGCAGTCTGATCTTTACGCTACCTACAAGGCAGAGGAAAGCGACAAACTGAAGAAGGCCATCATCAAGTCAACCGGAAGCTACACCGTCCTGGTTGTCTGTGATGACTATGATAAAGCGAACGAGATTCTCTCAAAATACGGATTCTGAGTCAGGGAATTTCAGGGCAGCGTGTCCGGCGCCTGAATCCCGGGTAAGGAATGCATCAATAATCAGACATCCATAAAAAAGCGGGTCCCGGCCAGTGTGCCGGGACCCGCTTTTTTTCTGCATCTTCCGTCTGCTATACAGGCCATACAGCCTTCTGAGCTGCGCGGGCAGACTCATCAGCCGCACAGCTGGATGATCGCGTCCGCAAAAATTTTCACGCTTTTCACAAGCACATCGATGTCGACAAACTCATCATCGCCGTGCATCCGGTTGTCGACGCCTTCCACCTCGCAGCCGAACGCGACGCCTCTCTCCAGCCCATGGACATAGGTGCCGCCGCCGATGGCCATCGGCTTTCCCGGCTTGTCAAAATAGCGCTCGTAGCTCTGAAGAAGCGTTGTGACAAGCGGTGAATCCGCAGGCACGTAGTGCGCCGGTGTCATCGGGCCATCCTCCATCTCGAAGCCTTTCTGCCGGAGCGCTGCTCTGATCCTCTCCGTCAGGTTTTCCTCCGTCGCGCAGAGCGGTGCCCTGCAGTCAAACTCCGCAGTCAGCTTTCCGTTCTGAAGCTTCAGGATATCCAGGCTGAGCGTCAGCTCGCCGCTCTCCTCATCACTCAGAGAGACGCCAAGCGCCTTCCCGTGAAAGTCTCCGAATGGGAAGAGTTCGGCCAGTCCGAGGAGCGCATGTGTTGTCTTTGTTCCTGCAAGCGGAAGCCTGCTGATCATGAAAAGCAGGGCTGTCAGAGCATTGACGGAGCCGTTGTCCGGCATGGCCGCATGGCCTGTCTGTCCCTTGACATGGACAATCTCCCGGTCTCCCTCCAGCTCCCAGGTCACAGCCGCCTTTGTCTTCTCCTCCGTCTCCGCCGCCGCTTGTTCAAGCTGTTCCTTCCTCAGGCCCCGGAACGCTGCCTCCGCAGTCCCCGGCACAACATTCGCCTTTGAGCCTGCGTCAATTTCAAGTACACAGGGCGTGTGATAGTCCTCCGGAAGGTCAGCAGTAAACTTCTTCGCCAGTCTCGCCTTCTCAATGTTGATCAGCGGGAAATTTGCATCGGGCGAAAATGTATATTCTGCCTCCTTCTCAATTCCATAGTAGTGCTCCAGATCAGAACTGCCGCACTCCTCGTCCGCACCCAGGATCAGCCGGACGCCATGGCGCAGACCGATGCCAAGCTCCGAGACGGCCCGCATGGCATAGAATGCCGCAACAGCAGGCCCCTTGTCATCCGCGGTTCCTCTTCCATAGAGGTAGTGACCTTCCTGAAGCGGCTCAAACGGCTGCGTTTTCTTCCAGTCCTTCGAGACCGGTACAACATCGAGATGCGCCAGAATGTCCAGGCTCTTCTCTCCCTCTCCGGGAAGATCTGCTGTCATGCAGTAATTGTCGTAATTTTTTACCTGAAATCCCTTTGACTCAGCCAGACGTGCCATCGCTGCCAGGGCCGCCGCCGGTCCGTCTCCGAACGGCTTTCCTTCCTTCGCTTCTCCCTTTGTGCTGTCGATGCGCACAAGCGCGGAAATATCATCCGTTATCTCCTGCCGGTGCGCCTCAGCCCATGCGTCCAGACGTTCTGCGTAATCTGAATGATTCATATCTGATATCCTCCCATGCTGCGTGATACCCTGCATTATACGCTGACTTGTCCCCTTTGTCGAAATGTTCCTTCCACTGTGCTACAATCAGTCTGAAATCAGGTGGTTCCATCCACCATGCATTTGATCTTTAAGCATTCACAGCAGCTGAGTCCGCCCTTTTGAGGCGGTGGAATGGGGATCTGTTTATGAAGAAGGAAGGCTTCTATTCATCCGGACAGTTTGCAAAGCTCGCCGATGTCTCAGTTCGGACCATCCGGTTCTATGACAGGCAGAACATCCTGAAGCCATCCTTTGTAGACGCCCATGGTGCCCGCTTTTATACAGACCAGGATCTGGCGTCCCTCCAGCAGATTCTGCTTCTGAAGTATCTGGGCTTCTCGCTGGAGGAGATCCGGGACATGACGATCGGCGGATCGGACTACAGCCATATCTCCCGGATGCTTCGCATTCAGGAGAAACTCGTTCAGGACCGCATCGAACAGATGCAGACGGTCGCCGAGGCGATCCGGGATACGGAGGAGGAGCTCCGACGGGGCAATGCCAACTGGCAGAATATGCTCGACCTGATCCATCTGACCGGTATGGAGCGCTCTCTTGCATCCCAGTACAGAAGCGCAACGAACCTCTCCGCCCGCATCGCACTCCACAGCCTCTATTCGACAAACCCGGAAGGGTGGTTTCCCTGGCTCTACCGGAAGCTGGCGCTTGTGCCGGGCATGCGTGTCCTGGAGGTCGGCTGCGGAGACGGGGCTCTCTGGACCTGCCGGCACGAAGAGCTCCCTCATCCCATCACCATCGTACTGTCGGATATATCGGACGGCATGATCAGGGATGTCAGACGGAATATACGGCAGGCCATCCCCACCGCTGACAGTCAGACTTCTGATCCAGTCAGTCCCGCTGATGGCGGACAGGCTCTCCGGCCCTTCACTTTCCAGGTCTTCGACTGCGCCAACATCCCGTACCCGGACAATACCTTCGACCTGGTCATCGCCAACCATGTCCTGTTCTACGCAGATGATCTTCCCAAAACGCTTCAGGAGCTTGCACGCGTCCTGAGGCCGGGCGGACGCTTTATCTGCAGCAGCTACAGCAGCCGCCATATGCACGAAATCCGCGATCTTGTACAGCTCTTTGACAGTCACATCTCACTCTCACAGGGCCAGCTGTATGAGCGCTTCGGCCTTGAAAACGGACAGTCGCTGCTCTCCCCTGTTTTCTCCTCCGTCCGTCTGCTTCGATATGAGGATGGGCTGAGGATTACCGACCCGCAGCCGCTCATCGAATACATTCTTTCCTGCCATGGCAACCAGAACCAGTACCTGGTCAACCGGTACAAAGAGTTTCAGGCATTCGTAAAAGAACAGGTTGGAAATGTATTCTGCGTCACAAAAGATGCCGGTATTTTCGTCTGTTCGCTCTGATGACCTTAAATTTTCTTTATTTTTTGCAAAGGCTTGAAGGTGACGTAGCGTCACCATATACACTGTAGCCAGTTAAAGGCCGCCGGAGTCCGAACGCGTCAGACAGGAGCCTCAGATATTTCCGGCAGGCCACAGCACGAGAAAGGAGTTCTGACACATGAAGGGAATCATTCTCGCCGGCGGATCCGGCACACGTCTGTATCCGCTCACCATGGTCACCTCGAAGCAGCTGCTTCCGATCTATGACAAACCGATGATCTACTATCCGATGTCGGTCCTGATGTCTGCCGGTATCCGGGAGATTCTGATCATCTCGACGCCACAGGACACGCCGCGCTTCCGCGAGCTGCTCGGGGACGGGCATCAGTTTGGCGTCCACCTGAGCTATGCGGTCCAGCCCAGTCCGGACGGACTTGCACAGGCCTTCATCATCGGGAAGGAATTCATCGGCTCCGACGAGGTCACAATGATCCTCGGAGACAACATTTTCTTCGGACATGGTCTGAAGAAGCGCATGAAAACCGCCATTAAGAATGCGGAGTCCGGCCGGGGCGCCACAGTCTTCGGGTACTATGTCGATGATCCGGAGCGCTTCGGAATTGTCTCCTTCAACAAAGAGGGAAAAGCTGTCTCGATCGAGGAGAAACCGAAGAAACCGAAGAGCAACTACTGCGTGACCGGTCTGTACGTATATGACAACCGCGTCATCGAATACGCTCAGAACCTGAAGCCCTCCGCGCGCGGAGAGCTGGAAATCACCGACCTCAACCGCATCTATCTGGAACATGGCGACCTCAATGTTGAGCTTCTGGGACAGGGTTTCACCTGGCTGGATACCGGAACGCATGAATCGCTTGTGGATGCCACCAACTTTGTCAAGACGGTCGAGCAGCACGAGCACCGCAAGATTGCCTGCCTGGAGGAGATTGCCTACAACAACGGCTGGATCAGCAAGGAGGAGGTTCTCGAGGTCTACAACATTCTGAAGAAGAATCAGTACGGACAGTACCTCAAGGACGTTCTCGACGGCAAGTATATCGACAAAACACAGTAATGTTCCGGCCGATTTCCTGAAGAAACCGTTCCAGGTACAGGCAGCCATCTGATCTGACACACAGAAAGGACAATCATATATGAATATCATCGTCACCGGCGGAGCCGGCTTTATCGGCTCCAACTTTATCTTCTACGAAATGAAAACCCATCCGGAGGACCGGATCATCTGTCTCGACAGCCTGACCTATGCAGGCAACCTGTCCACGCTGAAGCCTGTCCTCGACAAGCCGAACTTCCGCTTTGTAAAGGAATCCATCACGGACCGTGAGGCCGTTGAGCGGCTCTTCAAAGAGGAAAAACCGGACATTGTCGTGAACTTTGCGGCAGAGAGTCATGTCGACCGCTCCATCGTGAATCCGGACATCTTCCTTGAAACCAATATCCATGGAACGACGATCCTGATGGATGCCTGCCGCAAGTACGGCATCCGCCGCTTCCATCAGGTCTCTACCGACGAGGTATACGGCGATCTTCCGCTTGACCGTCCGGACCTCTTCTTCCATGAGGATACCCCGCTTCATACCTCCAGCCCGTATTCCAGTTCAAAGGCATCCGCGGATCTGTTTGTCCTGGCATACCACAGAACGTTCGGTCTCCCGGTCACGATCTCCAGATGCTCCAACAACTACGGACCGTATCAGTTCCCGGAGAAGCTCATTCCGCTGATGTTCATCAACGCACTGAATGACAAGCCGCTTCCGGTCTACGGCGAAGGAAAGAATGTCCGCGACTGGCTCTATGTGGAGGATCACTGCCGCGCGATCGATCTGATCATGCGCAAGGGCAGAGACGGCGAGGTCTACAATGTCGGCGGGCACAATGAGATGCACAACATCGATATTGTGAAGCTGATCTGCGATGCACTTGGAAAGCCTTACTCCCTGATCACGCATGTCGAGGATCGCAAGGGACATGACAGACGGTATGCCATCGACCCGACCAAGATCCACAACGAGCTGGGATGGCTTCCGGAGACAAAGTTTGCGGACGGCATCCGGATGACCATCGACTGGTACAAAACACATGAGGACTGGTGGAAGCCGATCATTTCCGGGGAATATCAGAACTACTACCAGAAGATGTACGGAAACAGGAAAGAAGTCTGACAAGGGTGAGAACTATGAATGTACTGGTAACAGGAGTTGGCGGTCAGCTCGGCCATGACGTGATGAACGAGCTCTACAAAAGAGGCTATCAGGGAACCGGATCGGATATCCAGCCGGAATATGCCGGTGCGCAGGATGGAAGCCCTGTCACAACAATGCCTTATATCTCCCTTGATATCACGGACCGGGAGGCCGTCATGAAGGCGGTCCGGACGCTTCATCCGGACGTCATCGTTCACTGTGCCGCATGGACAGCTGTCGATCTTGCCGAGGATGATGATAAAGTGGCGAAAGTCCGCGCTGTCAACGTCGGCGGAACACAGAACATCGCGGATGCGGCAAAGGCCGTCGATGCAAAGATGGTCTACCTTTCCACGGACTATGTCTTTGACGGACAGGGGGATACACCGTGGGATCCGGATTTCAAGGGCTACAAGCCGCTGAATGTCTACGGGCAGACGAAGCTGGACGGGGAACTTGCGGTCTCCGGAACCATCGACAAGTATTTCATCGTCCGGATTGCGTGGGTCTTCGGAAAGAACGGAAAAAACTACATCAAGACCATGCTGAATATCGGTCAGAACCATGATGAACTGAGAATCGTCGATGACCAGATCGGGACACCGACCTACACATTTGACCTGGCATCGCTTCTTGTCGATATGGTTGAGACTGAAAAGTACGGGTATTACCATGCGACCAACGCGGAGATCCCAGCCTCCGAAGGCGGATATCTCATGGACGGCACCAGGAGTGCGTCGCCGGAGGCTGTCTATACGAAGGAAGGCACGAAGACGGGCTATATCAGCTGGTACGATTTCTCCCGTGAAATCTTCCGTCAGGCTGCGCTGCTCGGCCACGACGAATACAGTGAGAAGAATCTCCGGCTCATCCCGGTCAGCACGGCTGAGTATGGGCTGTCAAAGGCGAAGCGGCCATTCAACAGCCGTCTCGACAAATCGAAGCTCGTCAGGGAGGGCTTCACTCCTCTTCCGGACTGGAGAGATGCGCTCGCGCGATATCTGAAGGAGCTCGGGTACTGAGACCCGTCAGCAGCATGGAGCTGCACCGTACATGCAGCGCTTCATGCTGCCGGCCTGAGCCGCAGTTCATGATATGAAAGAAAGGATCACATAAATTACATGGGACAGATTACAGTCAATCAGACACCGATCGATGGTCTCTATACCATTCTGCCGACTGTACACGGCGATAAGAGAGGCTATTTTACAGAAACCTACAACGAGCGCGACATGAAGGAAGCCGGTCTGGACATGGTCTTTGTCCAGGACAACCAGTCCTCCTCAACAAAAGGTGTTCTGCGCGGGCTTCATTTTCAGAAGAAACACCCTCAGGGAAAACTGGTCCGCTGCATCCGCGGAACCGTCTTCGACGTTGCAGTTGACCTGCGTGAGGGCAGCAAAACCTTCGGCCAGTGGTATGGCGTGGAACTTTCCGAGGACAACCACCTTCAGTTCTATATCTCACCGGGATTCGCGCATGGTTTCCTCGTGCTTTCCGACATCGCGGAGTTCTGCTACAAGGTGACAGATTTCTACACACCTGGCGACGAGGGCGGCATCGCGTGGAATGACCCGTCCGTCGGCATCAAGTGGCCGCATGTCGTCGGTAACTATCCCGGCAGCGGAGATGCTTCCGGCTACCATCTCGATGACGGGACACCGCTGAACCTGGTGCGGCGCGATATGGATTTCGACGTTCTTGCGAAGACCTTCCACTTTGCCTGAAGAAGATTCCATGGGGATACGCCGTCATCTCGTGCTTCACACTCGATGATGAACGGTCGGCCTTCACGAAAAAGGGGACATGCTCAGCACAGATGCATGTCCCCTTTTGTGATATCGTTTCCTGTCAGTTTTGTTTGATGTTATTTGATATGATGCTTGTCCATCTTCTCTTTGAAAATATCCGTGATGATCTTTCGAAGCTCCTCGCGCTCTTTTTCCGGCAATTCCCCCTGCTTCTTAGCCACTTCATACAATGCAGGATACTGGTTGGCAATCCGCTCGATGGTTTTCGTCGTCGCGTGCCTTCTCACAAAGAATGGGATCTTCTTGATCCAGTCCTGCGGGACTAAGGCAAGGATTTTGTCTGCTGCCTCTTTATCACTGATCTCAGCGGTCGAAAGACCAGCTCGAATTTCACTTTGTTCTTTGTCTGTAAAATCCTCCAGTTTCATTTCGTCCCCTCTTCATTTTGCATAGTACGGCAAACATCCGCCCATGATCATTCTCACACAAAGATGTCAGCTGCAATCTTTATATTTTTATTGTCTGAATTTTACTCGACGGTCACGGACTTTGCGAGGTTCCGCGGCTTGTCGACATCCAGTCCCTTCGCGCATGAGACGTAATAACCCAGAAGCTGCAGCGGGATCACCGCCAGCGAGGTCATAAAATGCTCATCTGTCTTCGGGACATAGACGGTGAAGTTCACCGTGTCCTCGATGCTGTAGTTGCCATAGGTGGTCAGTCCCATCAGGTAGCCGCCTCGGCTTCCGACCTCCACCATGTTGGAGCGGGTCTTCTCGAAGAGCTTCGACTGTGTCATGACGCCGACAACCAGTGTTCCCTTCTCAATCAGAGAGATGGTTCCATGCTTCAGCTCGCCCGCTGCGTAGGCTTCCGAGTGAATGTAGCTGATCTCCTTCATCTTCAGGGAGCCTTCCAGACTGATCGCGTAGTCCAGCCCTCTTCCGATGAAGAACATGTCCTTTGCATTCGCAAACTTTGCCGCAAACCACTGGATCCTGTCCTTGTCGTTCAGCACCCGCTCGATCTTCTCCGGGAGCGTCTGCATCTCAGCGACCATCTCGTCCGCCTTCTCCTGGGTGATCTCTCCGCGCACCCGTGCCGCCTCGACCGCAAACAGATATGTCGCGATCAGCTGGGTGGAGTAGGCCTTTGTCGTCGCAACGGCAATCTCCGGGCCTGCGAGCGTATACATGACGTGATCCGCCTCGCGGGCAATCGTGGATCCGATGACGTTGACAATCGCGAGCGTCGGTATGCCCTTCTCCTTCGCGAGTCTGAGTGCCGCCAGCGAGTCTGCCGTTTCTCCGGACTGGGAGATGATGATGACCAGGGAGCGGTCTCTCAGCTTCAGGTTCCTGTAGCGGAACTCGCTTGCCAGATCCACTTCAATATGGATCGAGGTCAAATCTTCGATCACATAGCGGGCTGCCACACCGACATGATAGGCACTTCCGCAGGCGACGATATACAGCTGATCGAGAGACTTGAGGAAGTCATCGGTCAGACCTGTCTCCGAAAGGTCAATCTTTCCATCCTTGACATAGGCATTGATCGTATCCCGGACAGCCTTCGGCTGCTCGTGGATTTCCTTGATCATGAAATGCTCGTACCCGCTTTTCTCTGCAGCCTGGGTGTCCCACTTCACCTCAACCGGTTCCTTCTCGACGTGTTCTCTGTCGATGTTCCAGAAATCGATCGAATCGCTCTTCAGGCAGGCAATTTCGAAGTTGTCCAGATAATACACATGGCGGGTGTATTTCATGATGGGGGTGACATCCGATGCAATGAACGTACCCGGATGCTTCTCATCCTCGGAAACACCGACAACCAGCGGACTGTCCTTGCGGACTGCATACAGCTCTCCCGGCCGGTCCTTGAACAGAATGCCGAAAGAATAACTGCCTCTGACACGGTACATCATGCGGCACAGCGTCTCGATCGGGTTATGATCGTACTTCTGATAATAATAATGGATCAGCTTTGCAGCGACCTCCGTGTCCGTCTCGGAATAGAAGGTATACCCGTTCTTTTCCAGCTTCTCTCTCAGCTGCACATAGTTCTCGATAATCCCGTTGTGAACCAGGACTACCTGTCTGTCATCGCTGTAATGCGGATGCGCATTGGTGATGGACGGCTCGCCGTGGGTCGCCCATCTGGTGTGCCCGATTCCGATTGTTCCCTGCATCGCCCGGCCATCATCCGTCTTCTCAGCGAGGATTTTCAAGCGTCCCTTTGCCTTGACGATATCGATGCTGCCTGTCTTGTCGTTGACGACTGCAAGACCAGCCGAGTCATAGCCCCTGTATTCCAGCTTCGATAACCCCTCCAGGAGCAGCGGCGCTGCCTGTACGGTTCCGTTATATCCGACAATTCCACACATCTATCTGATCCCTCACACATCATTTCAGGCTAATAAAGCAGTAAAAAGTTACACAACTTAATTATTATACATGATCCATCCCGGTGCGTCAAAACAGGCAGGCGGTCTCATCTTCCGCCCCGGATTGCTTCCAATCTTTTGCCAGTTCATGGAAGCTGAAGCTCTTGCCGGGACGGATAAGGCTGCGTATGGACGTCTGAAGGACGCAGTATTTGTCAGCTCAATGGCTGGATCTGCTGCACAAGCAGACCGGGTATTTTCTCTTTCAGAAATGTCTCCACCTGCTCTTTGCCGGCCTTCACCGAGCCCTGAAGAAAATACGGCCGGCCGCCGCCTTTTCCGCCTAGAGCCTGATTCATCTCATGGACCAGCGATCTCAGATCCCCGTCCTTCTGCCCTATCGTATAAAAATACCCGGTCTCATCACTCCCCGAAAGGACACAGGCTGCCCCGCCGTTTTTTTCCATCACCTTTGACGTCAGCTTCTGGACCATCACCGGGTCATAGGTCTGGGCAAAGATGAGCACAGGGCCCTTGTCCGCAAGTACCTGAGCCATTCTGTCCATCTCCGCATACCGCAGTTCAAGAAGCTGTCCCTTCAGCTCTTTTTCACTCTCAAGCAGCTTCCCGACACCTGCAGCTGTCTCCAGCGGTTTCGAGGACGTCAGCGCTGAAACCTCCCGGTTCTGGCGGAGAATGCCCGACATATAATTGTATGCCCACCGTCCGCACATCATCTCTATGCGGATGCCACCCCGGAAACGCTCATGTGCAATCAGACGGATCGGCCCGATTTCGCCCGTATACCGGACATGGGTTCCGCAGCAGGCACAGACATCCGCTCCCGGAATCGTCACAACACGGATCATGCCGTGGAGTTCTTTCTTGCTTCGGAACTGAACACCTTCCGCTTCCTGCTCCGTATAGACATCCGTATGGAGCGGCACATTGTTCCAGACAATCTCGTTCGCCCGCTGTTCGATCTCCTGAAGCTCCTCTTCCCCGATCTCCCCGCTCAGGTCAATTGTCATTCTGTCGCCGCTCATATGGAAACCCACATTCTCGTAGCCAAATCGACGATGGATAAGGCCGCTCACGATGTGTTCACCGGAATGATTCTGCATCCGGTCAAAGCGGAACTTCCAGTCCAGAACGCCATGCACTCTTGTCCCCGCGGGAACCTTCGCTTTGAGACCGCATACAACATAAATATCTTCGCCGTCGCTTTGCGTATCTGTAACGGCCGCTTTCCCTCCGGAAAACAGATCTGAGAAAAGATACCCTCTGTCCCCATCCTGTCCGCCGCCCTCCGGGAAAAAAGCACTTTTATCCAGATAAAGGTGCATGCCATCCGCCCCTTCCCTGCAGTCAGTGACGTACGCATCAAAGTCTTTCAGATATGCATCTTCATAATAAAGCTGCTTTGTCATTCTCGCTTTCCCTTCTTTCTTCCTTTACTGATCTCAAAATTCTTGACGCTTTGTTTCTGCGTCTCTATACTGAAAAACGTTGTTTCCTGTCCTGGCTCTGCGGCAGACCGGCAGACGCTTTCAGACAAGACGCAACAACCTGTTCACCATTTTAACATGACAAATAATCAGTTGAAAGGCTTCCTTCATGCAGAACCCATCTTACAAAAAAATACTGTTCTCGGACATTGATGAAACGCTCGTCACAACAGACAAAAAACTAACCGAGGAGAACCGGGCTGCAATCATACACTTTCTGGATGCAGGCAATGCGCTTGCTGTCTCCACCGGGCGTGCGCTCGCCGGCGCGCTTCATCTGATGGAACGTCTTGGTCTCACCGGACGGAAGGGTATCTATCTCTGCGCCTACAATGGTTCCCAGATCTACGATGTATACGCCGGCAGAACTCTTTACCGAAGAGGTCTTGACGCAGAGGACGTCCGGCCGGTCAGCCGCTGTGCAAGAGAATTTGGCATCCACCTCCAGGCATACTCCGATACAGCTGTTCTGACAGAGACGGATGATGATAATCTCCGTCAATACTGTGAGATCCAGCAGCTTCCGTTTGAGATCGTTCCGGATCTGGCGGACGCCGTGAAGGTTCCGACGGGGAAACTGCTTGCCATCGACTTTGCAGATCCTTCCAGAGTTCAGGCATTCTACACACTTCTGCGCAGCCGTCTGTCCGGAGAAGTGAATATCTTTCTTTCCAACGAATTTCTTCTCGAAATTGTGCCCGCCGGTATCGACAAGGGTTTTGCAGTCAGCTTTCTGTCAAAAGAGCTGTCCGTTCCGATTGAAAACACCATCAGCGCCGGCGACCAGGAGAATGACATTCCGATGATCATCGCCGCGGGACATGGCTGTGCTGTGAGAAACGGAATCCCGGCATTAAAGGATGCTGCCGACTATGTCACAGAACACGACAACAACCACAGTGCCATTGCCGAAATACTCAGGAAGTTCGGCTGACTGAACGCTGCCTTTCGATCGCCACCGCGCAGGACACGTTCTGAAGATTTCTGAACGAATCCGCCAGTCAAAAAAACAGCTCCTCCGGAGAGTTCGATATGCTGCATGGATGAAGCATATCTCCGAAGGAGCTGTTTTGATTCCTGTCAGACTGTCAAGGTCTCAAACTGTCAGTCTGTCCGTCTGTCTTACTTGCGGTTCTTCTTTCTGATCACAACCAGAAGAATGATCGCTGCAAGTGCCGCCGCTGCGACGATTGCCAGCGGGATGATCGGGCTGGTGTCGCCGGTCTTGACAGACAACGTATTCACAACGTGGATCGTGATCGACTTTTGATCGGTCGTTCCGTCTGCCTTCCAGGTATTGCCATCGTAGACATCCTTTGCATAGGTAACCGTCAGCGTATAATCACCAACCGCATTGATCGCCATCGATGTCTGGTACGGTGCCTCTGTCCAGCTGCCTGTCACGGACCCGATCTGATAACCGGTTGGCCTGTAGCGGTAATCGCCCGGATTCGGGTTCGTGTTATCCATCCCGACTCCGACTGCATTGAAGGTCAGCGTACTGCTCTTGAGGTACTCCATATCATTCTGGAGTCCGGAGATGGTGTTGTTTGCCGGATCCGGTCCGTTCTTATACACGGCCGTAATCGTAGCATCGCTTGCCTTGACCGTCGCAGTCGAATAGAAGGAAGACTTGTCTCCGAGCTCAATCTTGCCGCTCGTAACCGTCCACTTGTCAAATTCCTTCCCTGCAGCCGGATAATCTGCCTGAAGCGATACCTTCTGGCCGATCGTATAGGTTCCGGAAGGCTTTCCGTTCTTTACCGTAATCTTATATGGAATCGGCTCATAATTTGCCTGCACAGACGCATCCGAGCTGCAGGTAAAGGTTGTGGTCGCTGCCTTCTGATCCGCGAAGGTCCCGGTTCCGGATGCAATCGTCCATCCGGAGAATCTGTATCCTTCCTTCGGCGCGTCCGCTGTGATGGCCGCCGGCGTCGACGCTGCGTACTGACCCGTTCCGCTTCCTGACGTAACCGTCAGATTGTACATGATATCCTTATAGTTGGCCGTGACGGTCAGGTTCGCGGATGCCGTAAGCGGGCTCTTCAGCTCAAACGAAAGCGCTGCCTGTGTCAGGTCACCCGGAACCTCCTTCAGCAGACTCTGGTCAGAGAATGTCCAACCGTCGAATACCTTTCCGGCCGGAGCATCGTCAGCCTTTACAGCCAGGCTGGTTCCTGCCAGATACGCACCGCTTGCATTGTTGTTATCACTGGTTATCACGCCGCCTGTTACCGTGACAGAGACCTTGTAGGTCTTGTCATCCGGTGCCGTGACGTTCACTGTGACATCCTGATCAGGCATGGTAAACGTAAAGGTCTGGCCGCCGGCATCTGTAATGTCAATTTTCGATCCGTCCGCTCCGGTAACTGTCACAACCGGAGAGGCACTGCTGTTCTCAGCCTTGACGACAATGATCTGACCCTTTTGAAGCTTTGTCTGGTCCTGAATCGGATTTCCATCCTTGTCTGTTACTGTCACCTTTGTATAGTGAGACGCACCATTATCATCCTTCTTGACTGTAAGGGTACGGGTATGCTCATCATCAGGCTTCTGATCCGCGACATTCACTGTCGTCTCCTCAGCCGGCATCGTAAAGGTGACGGACACGTTCTGACTGCCGGCGTCTCCGTTCTCCTTCGTCTGGACAGCTGTTCCATCACTCGTCGTGACAGAAACATCGGACGACTTCTCTACACCCTCAACCGTTGCCGTCACAAGGGTTCCTTCCGGAACCTTTGTGCCTGCCTCAATCTTGCTGTTGTCCGCTTCATTCTGAAGTGAAACGGCTGCCGGATTCTCAGCACCTTCCAGATTGACAGTCAGAAGACTTGCTGTCTCCTGCGGCGCTTCCGTTGCCTTTGTCTCAGCCTGTGGTGCTTCCGTTGCCTTCGTTTCCGGCTGATCCGACGTATTCTGTGCATCGGACTCCGCTGTCGTCTCCGTCTGTGCCGGAGCCGCAGGTGCGTCCTTGTACACAGCCTGGATGGCAACATCCGCTGAAGGAGCCGCCGCAAAGGTCACTGTCGACGATGCGGACGTCGGGTCAGAGAACTGTACGGCAGGATCAGAAGCCGTCCACTTGTCAAACACCTGTCCCTTGCTGTTCTCCGCCTGCGTATTGATCGCCTGGCTGAAGCCGTCTGAATAAGGTGTGACAATTGTGGAATCGGAACCGTCATCTGTGACGAATGTCACGGAAACGTTAAAGCTCTGTGCCTGCTGGCCGTCAGCCGGAGCAAAGGATGCATCAGAAGAGTCTGCAGGGGCTGCTGCGTTCCCTGCATCTTCAGTTGCAGCACCGCCCTCAACGTTGATGCTCTGGGAAGCATCCTGCCCGGCCGCGTCTGTCTGCGGCTGATCGGCCGCCGGCGCCTCCGTTGCAGGCTGTTCGGTTTCCTTCTGCGCTGCCTCGTACCGGGCCGCAAAAACCACAACCTGATCCGGTTTTCCCATTGTGAAGGTCAGGCTGGCATTCTTCAGGGCATCGGCGCTGAGCCCGGAAAGTCCGAGTGCGGATATATCATCTGCCGTCTGGACACTGCCGTCCGCCCCGATCTTCGAGACAGACCATCCGGCAAACTGCTGCCCGTCCGGAGCCGCGTCCGCGGTCACCGTCACCTGGGTACCCTCCGCAAAATACTTTGCATCCGGTGTCGCGGTCTGCTGACTTCCATCGGAGCCTGTCACGGTCAGAGCGGATGCCGAAGGATCTGTGTCCCCGGACCCTGACAGCGTTCCGCCGATGGCCTCCACCACGTAACCGGCAGTGTCCAGCTGGTAAACCTTCCCAGCCGGCTGCTGGTCAGCCTGTTTCGGTACCATCGCCTGGGTTCCGTCCTCATTCGTCACCGGATTGCCATTCTCATCCGTGAGCGGAACCATCTCTGTCTGGGCGGTGTCAGCTGCAGGCGTCAGATCCTTGACCGTATAGACAGCTGCCGTCCCATTCTTCCACAAGGACGTGCCGTCATCGGCCTTGCTCTGGCTCTCCGCCTTTCCGGCCTGTGCATTATCCGCGCCAAGATAAATGGCGGAAGCCCCATAGACCTTGTCTCCCGGATAGAGCTTCGGTGTGCCCGCTTCAAAATTGAACTGCTGCCCACCGTACGAAGCATTCGATGTCGTGTCGTATGTCACCGGATCGGCATAGCCGGTAAAACTGCCTGTAAACGCAAGCGCGCAGGCAGCGAGCAGTCCGAGCATCTGTCTTCTCTTTATCATAGTGTCTCGCCCTCTTCTTTCAGGATGTTGTGTCCGAAAATGGTAACGTTCTACGCGTTCACTGTTTCGACACAGGTATGATATCACGTACTGGGAATCGATGATCGTGAATTCACGAGTAGAATTTATGAAGAAATTCTTAAAGAATCGGCAGAAGAATTCTGCTTTCTGATCTGTCTGAAATGTAAGCAGGACGATAAGCCGGGTTATGTCGTGGACGGCCATCTATCCAGGCCCGCCGTTGCCGGCGGGCTCAAGCAGCCTACCTGAAGCTGACGGGCAGCCATATGCTTCGTTTCGGCCTTGCTTCGGATGGGGTTTGCATGTGCCCCGTCCGTTACCGGACGGGCGGTAGTCTCTTACACTGCCCTTCCAACCTTACCGGGAAAATCCCGGCGGTACATTTCTGTTGCACTTTCCTGGGAGTCGCCTCCACCGGACGTTATCCGGCATCCTGCCCTGTGAAGCCCGGACTTTCCTCTCCCGGCACCTTTCGGTCTGCCGGCAGCGGCCGCCTGTCCTGCTTACCCGAACACTCTAACACAGAGCAGGCTGCATTTGCAAGCGGAAGTCCCCGGCATGCCATTCTGCAGCTTCCCGTCGGCCGTCTCTGGCTCCGGCATCTGAAAAGAAGCAGATTCTGATTCCGCCTCTGTCGCGCGCGGCAGGAAAACTGCCTTTACGGAAACGCGCAGATGATGGCGCTCAGGCCAGGAAGGTTCCCCCGCCGATGAACTCCCGGACCAGTGAATTCTTCGGAATATCGTCCGGCGGGATCGGCAGGAAGTAGTCGAGGAACTTCAGAAGCCGTTTCGCCTCCGTATACTCCGGCTCGTCCTCCCTGATCGAGAACAGCATCGGCTCCGCGTAGAGCTTGAGCACCCCGAGTTCATAGATCAGCGCAGAGTTGAACATGACATCCGCACTCTCCTGGAACGGGAAGATATAGTTCTCCTCTCCGCGCCGCACACTTGTCCACATCGCGATCGTATTCTTTGCGCTCGTCCCCCGGGTCCGCTGGTCACGCACGATCCGGCGCAGCAGTCTGCCGTCTGTCGTCGGAATCCGGTTGTGCTCATCAATGTTCAGCTGTGTGAGGGCGGATATATAGATCCGGAAGCTGCTTTCCTTCGGCAGCGCAGCGGTCACCCTGTCGTCAAGCCCGTGGATGCCCTCGATTACAAGCACGTCCCGCTCAGACAGACAAAGGTGCTGTCCCTTGTACTCGCGCTTTCCTGTCTTGAAGTTGAAGGTCGGAAGCTGAACATCTTTTCCCTCCAGAAGATCTGTCATATCACGGCTGAAAAGCGCAAGGTCGATGGCATCGAGCGATTCAAAGTCATAGTTTCCGTTTTCATCCCTCGGCGTGTCCTCGCGGTTTTTGAAATAGTCATCCATCGGAACCGGGTGCGGAATGAGCCCGTGCACCGAGAGCTGGATAGAAAGCCGGTGGCTGAAGGTCGTCTTGCTGGAGGAGGACGGACCTGCAATCAGGATCAGTTTCTTTGTCCTGCTTGACGTGATTTCATCGGCGATCTCTGCGATTCTCTTTTCCTGCAGCGCCTCCTGTGCAAGAATCAGCTCCCGCGTCCGGCCCTCTGTCACCAGATCGTTCAGATCCCCGACCGTGTCGACGTGCATCAGTTCGCCCCATTTGCGGGACTCATTCTGAACATCGAACAGCTTTCTGACCGGCCGAAACGGTGCCACCTTCTCCGGGTCCTGTATGGTCGGCATCATCAGGACAAACCCGTCCTCGTACAGCTTCAGATCAAACTGCTGCAGATAGGATGAATCCGGCACCATGTAGCCATAATTATAGTCGCAATATCCGTCGAATCTGTAGACGTTGGTCCGCGAACTGATCCGGTAGCGGAACAGTCTGGCCTTGTCGTCCATCCGGCTTTGGGCAAACAGCCGCGCTGCCTTTGAAGTCTCCATCGACCGCTTTTCAAACGGAATCTTCAGCGAGGCAAGGCGCTTCATTTCCTGGCGCACCCGGTCCAGGAGCTGTCCGTCAAGCTGTGTCCTCTCACTCTTCATCGAACAGAACAGGCCCTGACTCACTGTGAAATGGACCCAGATATGGACCTCCTCCTCTGTCCCTATCACGTTCTGGAACGCTTTGAGCATCATCAGAACGAGAGATCTGGCGTAGGTGTCCCTGCCGATCTTGTCCGCCATGGTGATGAAGGACAGCTCCGCGTCATGGGTCAGCTGTTTTCCTAGTTCTCTCAGCTTGTTCCCGCTGCTGACAAGCAGAATCGGATACCGCTCCAGACTCTGGTACGCCTCTGCGATCTCCTTGTAACGCACGCCTTCCGGGAACTGCCTGCTGACGCCGTCTGCCTTCACTGTAATCATCGCACGTCTCCTCCCTGTGCTCCTTTGTTGAGTTCAAGCGCCATCTGCACCTGTGCAATCCGCGCTGCCCTTCGCTCTGCACCTGCTCCTGCTGTATCCTTCTTTTCCCTGCTGCCGTCTTTGTCCGCGTCCTGCGTACAAGCTGTCCCACGGCTTCCATCTTCCGCGCCGGGTGTATTCTCTGACGCCTTCAGTTTCTCCAGCACCAGGAGAAGCGTCTGCTCCTCATGCCGGAGATACTGAAGCAGAACCGGATGCCGCTCCTCCAGCAGCCGCGGCCCATACTGAAGCTGCAGCCTGCTGAGGGGCTCCTGCCCCCGCTCCGCCTCCATCATCGGATAATACTTGCCGTCCTCCAGTACCATATTCTCGCGCCGGATCCGCCAGCCATGCGTGCTCAGATACCTCCGGACATCCCCGATCTCCGACTGCGGCTGCAGGACGAGTGCCTTCACGCCGGAAAGCTTTCTCTCCCCTGCTGTAAGGATCCGGACCGTCAGAGGGCCGCCCATCCCGGCAATGAGTACAACATCAGCCTCCTCTGCCTGCAGGCCATCCATCCCGTCCGACAGCCTCAGGCTGATTCTGTCAGACAGCCCTGCTTCCTTCACACTGGCATTCGCCCGGGACAGGGGTCCCTTTCTGACGTCCATGGCGATCGCTTTCTTTACAATGCCCTCTTCGACAAGCGTCACTGGCACATACCCGTGATCCGTACCGATGTCTGCCAGGCACTCTCCTTGCGGGCAGAGCGCACAGACAGCCTGAAGCCTTTCCGACAGCATCATGACAGATGCACCTCAAGCGTCCTGATCTGGTTCAGCTTCTGCTTTCTCGTGACAGCCTTTGCCATCTCATTTGCTCCTTCCTCCATGGAAATGGGCGAAGCCTCATACACCTTCCGGACGGTCTCCCGGATCGCCTTCACCCGCTCAGAATCATTTGCCGCCATGTCCATCGTGTGGAAGAGCTCCGCAACCTTCGCCTGCGTCTGCGTGTCCTCGAACCGGGCGATGACAGCCGCCTCATCCACCTTCTGATGCTCCTCCAGCTGACTGTACAGAATCTTTGCGACGCTGCCCGCAAGGCTGTCTCCATATCCATCCTTCCCGATGTACGGTTTGATATCGTCAGCAATCGATGGATACCTTGCGATATAGGATAACAGCAGCCTTCTGGACATCTCGAGGCTCTGGTCTCCGACCGACCCTTCGCTGCCGCGCCGCGTCGCCGGCCTCGGAATCTGGTAATAATCCCCCGTCGACAGATCCTCATAGTAGTCCGGAACCGGCCGGTCCTCATAGGCGGGCCCGCCGTCTGCCATGCTGTCCACCCCTGAGGACGCTTCAGCCATCCCTGACAGCGCTTCATCCGGACGCGCGTCCGTCCCGTAATCCCGTTGATAAGAGGAGCCTCCCCGCGCAGCCGAAAGATACCGGTCGTCAACAATTCCCTTCTCCAGCTTTGCGCGGACGCGGTCCGTGAGATCGGTCTCCTCGATCCCGTACTGTTCCGCCGCAAGCCGCACATACCCTTTCCGCTTGAACACATCATCCATTGAGGCGATCAGGGTGGCAAGCGCATCATAAAAGTCGGCCGCTCCGTCCGGATCATCCATGCGGAAACGCTTCTGCATGACGCCCGCCTCGAAGAGAAATGCATTTTCAGCCTGGTCAAGCCGTTTCTGGAAAGCTTCCTGCCCCTCTGCCTTGATGAACTCGTCCGGATCCTTGTACGGTTCCAGATGGAGGATCACCGGCGTGATGCCGGCCTTCCTCAGCATCGGGATCGCCCGCATCTTGGCGTTTGTCCCGGCCTGGTCCGAGTCATAGCTGAGAATGACATCCTTCGTGAACCTCCGGATGATCTCGCAGTGCTGCCAGGTCAGGGCTGTCCCGAGCGACGCCACAGCGTACGTGAAGCCTGCCTGATGCATCGCAATGACGTCCATATAGCCCTCGCAGAGAATCAGTTTCCCGGCACGTGTGCGGCGTGCGACATTGTATCCGTACAGATTCCGGCTCTTGTCGAAGACAGCTGATTCCGGACTGTTGAGATACTTCGGCTTTGCATCCCCCATCACGCGGCCGCCGAATCCGATCACCCGATTCTGTGTGTCCAGAATCGGGAAGATCACTCTGTTGCGGAAACGATCATACATCCTTCCCCGTAGTTCATCCAGGTTCATCAGCCCGGACATGCGGATCAGCTCGTCCGAAAACCCGCGCCCCTTCAGGTAATTGTACAGCGATGAAGAATCCGCAGGCGCAAAGCCAAGCCCGAAGCGCTGGATCGTCTCATCCGTCAGTTTTCTGCCCCGCAGATAGGAAAGTCCCTCCCGCCCCTCGGCGCTGTGAAGTTCCTTGAAGAACCATGTCGCCGCCACCTTGTTGAGCTCCAGGATCTGCATCTTCTCATCACGGGCTTTTTTCTCTCCCGGGCGGTAGGACTGCTCCGGCAGGCTGATCCCGGCCTGACCGGCGAGCGTCTGGACCGCTTCCTGAAAAGTCATGTTGTCGTGCTCCTCCAGGAAGGTAAATACATTTCCGCCCTTATGGCAGCCAAAGCAGTAGTACATCTGACGATCCGGATCGACACTGAAGGACGGCGTCTTTTCATTGTGAAAAGGGCACAGTCCGACATACCGCCGCCCGGCCTTCTTCAGCCGGACACTGGCACCGATCAGACGCACAATGTCCGTCGCGTCCCGGACCTTGTCGATGATCTCATCCGAATAGTACAAACGTCCCTTCCCCCTTTGCATCTTCCTGCAGCACTGCTCAACCGGGCAGGTTCTCTGCAGCTGCCCTTCCTATGTCCGGCCGGCAGCCTGTCTGCATGTATCCTGCCTTCTTTTGTCCGCACACACTCTGCCGGCATCTGACCGCCTGCGCTTGCGTGATCAGCCATCCTGTGCTACTTTATAAATCCATCCCGGCTTCACTTCTTCTGCCAAGACTGCGGTACAAACAGTTCACGGAACTTCGAGATCGAATACTGGTCCGTCATTCCGGATATGTAATCGCACACCACCCGCGGCTCAGGCTGCCCCTTCTTCTCAATCAGATCGATATATTCCTGCGGCATCTCGTCGACATGTTTCTCGTAGTACTGATAAAGCATCGTGATCATCCGGCTGACTTTCCCTTCCTCCGTCTTGGCGACAGAGTTCAGATAGACATGGTCGAACATGAACTTCCGAAGCTCCATCATCGCCGTTTCAATTGACGGAGACATCCGGATGTCTGCTTTGTCCAGGCTGCTGTATATGACATCATGAATCAGCGTATTAAGCCTGTCCCGCGTGGAACCACCCAGAATCTCCCGGTACGACTTCGGGATGTCTTCCTCTGACAGTATGCCCGCACGCTCGGCATCATCGATATCGTGATTGATATAAGCAATCTTGTCACAGAACCGCACAATCTGGCCCTCAAGGGTCGAAGGATGTCCCGATGTCCGGTGATTGAGGATCCCGTCCCGCACCTCCCAGGTCAGATTCAATCCTTCCCCGTTCTTCTCCAGGACCTCCACCACACGGATGCTCTGTCTGAAATGAGCGAAGCCCAGCGGACAGATTTCATTCAGAACCCGCTCTCCCGTATGACCAAATGGCGTATGCCCGAGGTCATGACCGAGTGCGATGGCATCGCACAGATCATCATTGAGCCGGAGCGCCTTTGCGATTGTCCTGGAAAGCTGCGAGACCTCCAGCGTATGCGTCAGACGGGTACGGTAATGATCGCCCATCGGCGCAATAAAAACCTGCGTCTTATGAGCCAGCCGGCGAAACGACTTGCTGTGCAGAATCCGGTCGCGGTCTCTCTGGTAGACCGTTCGGATGTCGCACTGCGGCTCCTCCCGATCCCGTCCCTTCGAATCACCCGCGTGTGCAGCATAAGGACTGAGAACCTCGTATTCCCTTTCTTCCGCCATCTCACGGATGGAACGTTCCCGATTCACCCCGGCACCTCCCTTCAGACATTCTGGTCAAGATCTGCCAGCGCGTCCATGTACCTGTCTCAAAAACTGCTGATTGATTCTATTGTACCACGAGTCAACCGCTTCGCCTATTCAGGAGACTGTCGAATGTCCATTCTTTCAAGGATTCCGATCCCCCGCACGGAAATCACAGGCCGTCCCGTCTGCCTTCTGGCTGCTCTGGCGGTCCTTTTCAGCATTCTGCGCGGCCTTCACGCCCCGCCGGGTTCCATCGACCTGTCCTGCGCTGAAGGCCGGTATCTGCTGCTCTCCGGAGAAGTGCTGTCGAAGGAAACAACCGCAGAAGGCTACAGACTTCAGCTTGGATCCATCACATTTCTGAAAAAGAATGAATCGCACGCTTCCGCCTACCAGGCACTGATGAAACAATTAAAGGAGCGGTGGCCTCGCAAGGGCAGGATCCGTGTCTTTTTAAATGGCCCGCCTGATGAGGCACTTCCATATTCACAGAAGCCGGACCAGGCAGACATCTACCGTGCCTGCCGGATCGGAAGCCGCGTCACCCTGTCCGGAAAGGCAGCGCTCCCGGAGCCGGCCACAAACCCCGGTCAGTATGATGCGCAGAAGGCCAGCTATGCCCGGCATGTCTATATGAAGCTATCCGACGTCGCACTGAAAGGCTCTGATCAAAGACGCGGCAGCCTCTTTCTCAATGCTCTGGCCGCCCTCCGTCTGTCTCTTCGAAAGGGTGCAGAGCAGGTATTCGGCCCCCGTAACAGTGCACTCATGTCCGCGATTGTCCTTGGCGACCGTTCAGGTTTAGACGCGGAGACCAGACAGCTCTTCCAGGACGGCGGGATTCTCCATGTCCTCGCGGTCTCCTCCCTCCATGTCACATTGCTTGGCCTGACGCTCTACCAGATTCTGAGACGCCTCAGACAGAGCTTCCTTGTCTCCGCCCTCGCATCCGGATTCCTCGTCGTCAGCTATTGTCTGATGACCGGGAGCAGCTACTCTGCGGTCCGGGCAGTCGTGATGTTCCTGCTCTGGCTCGGGTCTCAGGTAACCGGCCGGACATTTGACCGCCTCACAGCACTCGGAGCTGCCGCCATCCTGATCCTCATCCGGCAGCCCCTTGCCCTGACGGATGCCGGATTTTTACTGTCCTTTGGATGTATCCTGTCCCTCGCGCTTCTGGAACCCGTCTTCTCCGACATCTGGAATCCCCGCCATGCACTTTCAAGACGCCTTTCAGGCGCCCTGGCGCTTCAGGCAGGCGTTCTCCCGTGCGCCCTCTGGTTTTACTATCAGACCACACCCTATGGCATCCTGGTCGGACTGGTTGTCCTTCCGTCCATGAGTCTTGTGATGTTCTTCGGAACGATCGGCATTCTCGCCGGCCTGCTGATTCCGCTTGGCTCCTTTTTCCTGACCTCCGCCCGCCTGGCAGGCGGTCCGTGCGGGTATCTGCTTGATCTGTTCCGCCTCCTGTGCCGGCTGGCGCAGCGCATCCCGGGGGATGTCGTGATCACCGGCCGCCCGCCCGTCTGGAAAATGGTGCTCTACTACGTCTGCCTTCTTTCCTTCTGTCTCATCATTCGTCTCCCGGACCGGAAAACCTTCCTGAAAAACCGGAAGAAGATCCGGTTCCTTCACGCATGTCTTCTGCTCTCCCTTTTCCTCCTGATGCTCATCCACAAAAAGCCGTCCTTCCGCTTCACCTGTCTGGACGTCGGCCAGGGCAGCTGTGCACTGGTTGAGCAGAACGGTCTCACCATGCTTTTTGACTGCGGGTCCAGCTCGGTGAAGGATGTCTGGCGCAGGCGGGTGGAGCCTGCTCTGAAGTACTATGGGATCAGCCGCATTGATCTGCTTTTTCTGTCTCATGCGGACGGTGATCACACCAGCGGTGCGAAGGAGCTGCTCGGCGGCATGCACGGCATGCTGCCAGGCGCCGCCTTCTTTCAGTATCTGCAGCCTGAAGGCATGCAGGCAGAACAGACAACTTTGGCGCAGCAGAAAACAGCCGCGCAGGTGCGCGAAGCAATCCCGCCGCAGGTTTTCGAAGCGCAGGCGGGCGGGATTCGTGTCGGGCGCATTCTGCTGCCGCAGACAGACCGCTCCCATGATGAAACTGCCATGGCAGAGATCATCGACGCTGCCCGCAGGTTCAATCTCCCGGTCTCAACGGTCCGCGAGGGTTCCGAATTTCACCACAAGCAGCTCAATCTTCGAGTCCTGTCTCCGTCTCCTGAGAGGATGACAGGATCCGACAATGAGGACTGCATCGTGCTTTCTCTTTCCTGGCAGGATATCCGGATTCTCTTTACCGGAGATCTTGAAAAAGAAGGCGAGGAGAAGCTTGTGCGCGCATACCAGGATACGACGCTCTTCTCCCCGCCCCGGGGTCATTCAGAAAATAACAGCCGGACAATCCTTCTTGCAGGCCACCACGGAAGCCTGGGCGCAACCTCGGAAAGATTTCTCTCCCTTGTCCGCCCCGATCTTGTACTCATCTCCTGCGGCCGGAACAATCGGTACGGGCACCCGGCCGCCGCGATGCTGAAACGGCTGGAGGACAAAGGGCTTCCCTATTTCCGCACAGACCAAAGCGGCGCCTTCTGCCTTACGGAAGGCTGATCCGTCTGCCTTTGAGACAGAACCCAAGCCAAATCAGCTTTCTGTCGCTGCCTCGGACGAAACATCCTGACGGCTATTATCAACCAGGACGCCTGCCTCCTCCTCTCCGGAACCTGCCTGCTCTACGATATCCGCGTCCGGCGTAAAGGTCTGATCAAGGTTGACCTGCCCCCGGAACCGTTTATCGCTTCTTCCCTCTATGGTAAAACGAACCCCTTTCACGCCTTCATCCGCACAGGCCTCGCAGATTGCATTGACAAACGCATAGATCGTCGTCTCCGGCTGAACCGGGCTGTCCGCAGCCGGCAGATCATTCACTGCGCTGCTGAAGTCAATGAGACAGGTGTCTCCCTTGATACGCGCAGCCAGCACGATCACCGACGAACCGGTCACCGGAAGAAGGCTGTCATCCTTCGGTCCGCTGATAATCTGCTCGGCGACAATCCGCTCCGTATTGATGTTGCTGGAATAGTAGATCTTTCGGTTTTCTTTTACGAGCTTCCTGCCGTCCTGACTGCTGAAATACAGCGGCAGCTCGAGCGTCCGGTAGGAGTTGATGGCGTCGCCGTCCGGAACAATGAAGGTATCCTTGTTCATGGCGCCAACCTCCGCCCCATTCAGCGTCAGCGGCTGTCCCTCGACTGTAAACCGCACCGTATCGACCCCCGGAAGCTGAACAAGCGTCTCAACAAGCGCTGCCCTCAAAAGCAGCTCCTGCGGCTTGGAGAGTGACAGATAGCCCGAGCTGAAATCCACACCAATCTCGGAGATGCCAATCGTTGTGGAATTGATCTTCACCGAAGCCGGCAGCGCCGTAATTTCCTTTTCCTTCGGGGATGTACAGAACTGCGTCAGAAGCTCCTTCAGGATCCCTTCGAAGTCCTGGCTCTCGGGCTTGTAATGTTCGTACTGAAGCTGGCTGCCGTCTGCATTCATATAATAAATGCGGTAATCCCCAGTCTTTTTTCCTTCCGGCTGATCATTCCCTGCCTTCGCAGAACAACCTGAAAGCACGGAAACGACGAACAGGCAAAGCGCCAGCAGCACCGCTGTCCCCTGCCTGAATCCGCCTGTTCTGATTCTGTTTTCACTCATCCTACCCGTCATGTCTCCCATCCGCCTGTCATCTCACGGTTTTTCCTGCCTGAACCTCATTCAGCGTGCAGTGCAGGCGCCAGTGTGCATTCTCTGGCACACCAGACGCCTTTCCAGTCACATTGCCAGCTGCCTTCTCTGCCGCTTTTCATGTTCCGGCTTTTTCCGCACCCTGCTCCTTTCCGGTCTTCGTATACTTCAGAGGGATCCGGACAGTGAAGGTCGTACCCTCCCCGAGCCTTGAGTAGACACGAATCGCGCCATGATGGACAAGAACCGCAGACCGCGTGATCGCCAGTCCCAGTCCGGTGCCTCCGATCTCCCGGCTGTGCGACTTATCAACCCGGTAAAAACGCTCAAAGATATGGTCCTGGTCCTCCTTCGGAATACCGATGCCAGAGTCCTCAACCTTGATATAGAAATACGTATTGTCCACGTTCAGCGATACATGGACCCAGCCCTTCTCCTTGTTGTACTTGATTCCATTTTCAATCAGATTGGATATCGCAAGTGTCAGCTTCGTCCGGTCAACCTGCGCAATGATCGGCTTGTAGCTTTCCAGGCTGATGTCGATCTGCTGCTTCTCGGCAATCGGGCGCAGCCGCTTCAGAATCAGGTTGATCAGGTCGTTGATATTCGTATCTTCAATATGGATGATCGTCGACTTCCGGTCCATCTTGACCAGTTCCAGCAGATCCGTGATGATTTTATTCTCCCGGTCGATCTCATGGCTGATGTCAATCATGAAATCCTCGTACATCTCGTTCGGGACTTCCCCGACCTGTGCCTGCTGGATCAGCGAATCCGAGAGGACCTTCATGGAGGTCATCGGCGTCTTCAGCTCATGGGAGACATTGGAGACAAACTGCTGTCTGGATTCCTCCTGCTCTTTCAGATGATGCCGCATCTGGTTGTATGCCTTTGCCAGCATCTCTGTTTCCGTATAGTCCGGCATCGACAGATCCTCCGCCAGAAAATCTGTCCCGGAGTTCAGGTAATCGGTGACCTTCCGGAACGGCCGGACAAGGATACTCGACGCATAGAATGACACCGCGACAATTGCAAAGGTCAGGACTATCTGGAGGAGCAGCACCGTCCTGGACAATGACCGCTCTCCTTCAATGATATCCGCTGTCGGAACGGAGATCAAAAACGCTCCGCGGATCTCCTTCGTTTCGTCATCTTCAATCGGGGTGATCACCTCGATAAAGTCGCTCGTCTGTGTATAATATTTCCCGGTTTTCCCCGAGAAGCAGTCGATCAGCTCCCTCGCGACGACCGTCTTCCCCTCATCCAGCCCATATGTGTCGCGGATGATCTTGTAGTCCGAGTTGATGATCATCACCCGGCCCTGGTACAGATCGGCAACCTGCTTCATCCTGGACTCCAGTGTATCTGACTGTTTCCCGTCCAGATAGCCGTCGGCAATAAAATCCGCGCCCATCAAGGTACACTGACTCCGGATCAGATATGCCCGCTGTTCCACCGTCTGGTGCTCATAGTTTTTCAGAATCCCGGACTTGATCAGATTGATCGGAACCAGCCCTGTCACAAGCAGGATGATCAGCACCCTGAAATGCATACTTTTCGCAACTTTGCGAAACCTGTCCTTCATCTGTAAGCGTCCCTCAACTTTTCTGCCTTTCCTCTGGCACTCCTGCGGGCAGTTTCTGCTGTTCGCGATCCCGTATCCTGTGTCAGATCTTCCCAACTGAGCCTCTCTGATACTATATGAGCCTCGCAGAGAAGTCAAGCGCAGCCGGGCAGAGGGGCGGCAGCGGAAAATCGCATGCAGGAAAGGTCGGGACGTCTGTCAGAAAACAGGCAGGAGACGTCAAAGCTCCTGGACATTCTCCGCCACGCGTCCATAGACGACAGACAGATTTCCATTTCTTGCGCGGATCTCATCCAGCATAGCCTTCTGATCGTTCTCATTCTTCATTGTAATCATGTAGCTGAGTTCGTACATGCTCCCGAGTCCGACCGTCCTGACACGCTCGAGCCTGCTGCCTGTTGTATACTTCACGAAGATATCGTCAAAGATCTCTGTGTAATCGAGATTCTCCGGGATGGTCACCCTGAGTGACCGCTCTCCGCTGCCCTTTCCTGCATAGGAGGACTTCATCAGGAACACAAAACATCCTGAAAGAAGAACCGTGAAGACAGCTGCGAAGGCGAGCTGTCCCATCCCGCAAGCCAGTCCGATGGTCATGGCAAAGAAGATCGACAGAATCTCCCTCGAGGTACCAGGCACCGACCGGAACCGTACCAGGGAAAATGCACCCGCCACAGCGACTGCGCTGCCCAGAGATCCATTGGTCATGAAGATGACAGTTGCAACCATCGCCGGCAGAAGTGCCAGCGTCACAACAAAGTTTTTTGTAAACCGCTCGCTGCAGTGCATATAGACGGCTGAAAAGACCAGCCCGAGAACCAGTGCTGCCGCGAGGCAGATCATGGCTGTTGTAAATGTGATCGAATCAGAAGAATTGCTGATAATACTCGTAAACATAACCTGTTCCTCCTCTATCTGAGCAAACCTCCATCTTTTCAGCGGAGGTCTTGTCATCTGCAGGCTGCCTGTGCAGAGGCAGCCGCCCTGCTGTGACTGACCCTGTAAGCCTCCCCATATTTGGAGAAGGATGCAGGAAAGATCCTCAGCTCGCTCAGAATTCTGGCCACTTCAATCGGAAGTGCGTCCCCTACCTTCAGTTCCATCAGATATGGTGTCTCGGTACGGAGCAGGTTACCCTGATCTCCATCCTCGAGCCGCAGGTCCTGCTCCCTGTAGCGGATGTTCCGGTCGATTGTCATCCGGAAATCCGGATCGAACGTACCCTGGTAGGAATCGCGGTCGTAGCAGAGCACCATCTCCGGGTGCGGTCTGTAAAACGCTCTGAAATATTCAAGCTCTCTGTTGATCTGGCTGTCCAGTGCCGGCCTGATCCCTCGCTGGAGAAAATTTTCCGCCTCCCAAAGGCTCATTTCCGACCGGCGTTTATAGACAATTCCGTCGTATTTTTTCTTCAGTTCCACAAAAACCGAACTCCGCTTTCCGGGAATCCCATAGCTTCTGACCCGAAGCTTTTCCTTGTAGACTGGCTTGTCCAGAGATCTGGTCACAAGCTCATCGTGATCCGTATCATAGTAGATATTCAGAATCAGGCTGTGCGGATAGGCCTCATCCGGAACCCGAAGCATTTTTGTACGCGCCATGAATCCCTGATACTGAACCCTGCTCATCCTGTACTTGACCTCTGTCCGTTGAAATGTCAGGATCGTCTGCTCTTTTTTCCCTGCCATCCTGTTCTTCCTTTCTGCATGACGATGAATGTAAATTCCATGTGTGTTTTTGGTATGAGCAGAGTGTAAGATGGAAAATTAAAACCAACCTAAAACTCATTTTTGTTTTGTTTTAGGTTCGGATGACATACTATATACAATGAATACAGGCAAGGAGGTTCTCTCATGAAGCTATTGTTTGCCGAGGATGATCCAGATGTTTCTCGTTCTGTCACTGCGCTTCTGACACGCAGTCACTACAGCGTAGATCCGGTTTACAATGGGAACGACGCTCTGACCTATCTGACAGACGGAGATTACGATGCCTGCATCATGGATATCATGATGCCAGGTATGAATGGCGACGAAGTGGTTCGGAAAGCCCGGGCCGCCGGCAGCCAGGTTCCGGTCATCATGCTGACCGCGATGGGGGAGGTGGAAGACCGGATCAATGGACTTGATGCCGGTGCGGACGATTATCTGGCGAAGCCTTTCGACGGCGGAGAACTGCTGGCCCGTATCCGCGCACTCCTGCGCCGTCATGAATCCTATTCTCCGGACATCGTCACATACGGAGACCTGACCCTGAACCGGAGCACCTTCGCGCTGTCCTGCCGCGGAAAAAGTGTCTCCCTTTCCAACAAAGCTTTTCAGATGATGGAGATGCTGATGCTCTCTCCCGGCAGAATCATCTCCGTGGACGAATTCATGCAGCACATCTGGGGCTGGGACTCCGAGTCCGAAATCAATGTTGTATGGGTCAATATTTCGACCTTGCGCAAGCAGCTGTCCGCGATGGACTCAGAGACATCCATCAAGGTCGTCCGGGGCGCTGGCTACAGGCTGGAGAAGACAGATGTTTAAGAAAGTTCGCAGAAAATTTATCATCAGTGCCATGTTCGCGACGCTCGTTGTGACACTGGCACTGATCATATCCATTAATCTCATCAACTACATGCAGGTAACCAGGAATCTGAAAGCCGTGATGGACGAAATGGATCCGCGTCAGATCTTTTCTGCTCCGCAGGAGCGGGCTGAGAAAGACGAGGAGGACATGACAGAGCCCGATGTCAGCAGTCAGGCGTATCCGCCCAACTTTCACAGAGAAATGCGCAATACGGCTGAGGTGCAGTATGCCGGCCGGTATTTCACAATCTTTGTAGATGAAAACGGCACCTCGCATGCAAGCGGAGGCTCCTTCGGACTTGATGATGAGGAGGCTTCGGCCCTTGCCTTGGACATTCTCAGCCGCGGACACGCTTCTGGTATCTACAATAACTATCTCTATGAAGTCCGTGAAATTGGAAATGAAGGTTCGAAGCAGATTCGTCTGCTTGACTGCACGACGGAGCTCAAGGCTATGAGATCGCTCCTCCTGACCTCCATTCTGGTTGGACTTGGCGGATTGCTTTTAACGTTTCTTTTTATCTGCCGGATGTCGGAGAAGGCGATCTGGCCGCTCCGGGAAAGCATGGAAAAGCAGAAACGCTTCATTACAGATGCCGGCCACGAGCTGAAGACCCCGCTGTCAGTGATCGGAACCAACATGGACATCCTCGCGATGGATCTGCCGGACAATGAATGGGTGAAAGGGACGAAGAAACAGGTCGGAAAACTCCGGGGACTCATCGAACATCTGATCAGCCTTTCCCGGCTTGAGGAAGCCCAGAGTGAGCTGAAGATGAAGCCGTTCAACCTCAGTCAGGCTGTGCAGGACACTGCGGACGCATTTGAGGGAATCGGGGACATGAACAACACCCCGATCTGCACGAGGATTGCAGAGAACTTGACTGTGACGGCGGACGAGGCTTCCGTCGTCCAGCTTCTGACCATCCTGACGGATAATGCCCTCAAATATGCCCTGCCAGACACGGATGTAGAGCTGAGACTTTTCCGGCAGGGACGCCATGTCTGCTTCGAGACCGTCAACGCCTGGGACAGGTCGACACCGTCCGACCAGCTGGACCGCTTTTTCGACCGTTTCTACCGGGGCGATCCCTCCAGGAGCGGGGGAGCAACAGCCAGAGGATATGGACTCGGCCTCTCCATCGCGCAGGCCATCGCTGCCAGGAACCATCTTACCCTCCACGTCTCGGAGGATGAAGCGCACCGGATTGTTTTCCGGATTCTCTTTCCGTGATGGATCCTGGCTGATTTTCTGACGGCATCTTTCTGCTTCTACCAGGTCTCTTTCTCCTTATCACCGCCGCCCCCGCAGCTGCGATGAAAAACAACGCTGCTGCCGGGACATAGGCGGCTGTGCACCGATTGGTCGTCCCGTAGATCTCGATGATGCCCTTCATGATGAACCCCTGCGAGAGGGTGAAGATGCCAAGCTGCCAGAGCCCGCAGGCAGCGGCTTGCCGGTTTCCTTCGTCCTCTGCCGCATGCTGCCGGTGCAGCCATTCGATACCAAGATACGGGATGGAGCCCACCAGCGGAATCAGCCAGGCTCCGAGCATGTATCCAGATATCACGCCGTGGGAGAAATGTTCATAAATCAAGGCAAATACCAGCAGGAATACCGCCGCGGCTCCATTTCTGACCAGATATTTCTGTTCCTTATCCAATATAAACAATGTCCGACACCGCCCTTTCCTTGATCCGTCCGTTTGTCGTCGGATTGTTGATGACCGATCCGTTGAAGTACATCGTGGAGCTTCCGCCTCCATCCAGGTTGTATGCAGTCCTGCAGCCGAGTTTTTGCATAAATTCTGCCAGCTCATACAGGCTAAGTCCCTTGCTCTCATCCGTCCGCCCATCCGAGACGACAAAGACGTAATGATTGTCATCGATCTGTCCGATTGCTGTCCGCGGATTGGAATTCATTGCACGGGAGACCTCCGTATTTTCTCCAACCGTCACTTCCCCGTCTGACAACAGTCCCGGTCCGAAGCTACACGTCTGCCAGGCTCCCTGGTCAAGAAGCTGCTGCACCGTCACATCATCGCTGTCCAGCACCTCCATCGATCCATCTGCATACAGGACGAGAATATCCTCTCCGTCGGATGCTTCCCTGTATGCCACGCCGTTCCGGATCACATAGCCGGATTCCTGTGCGCCATAATAGTCTCCATTGATCGCGAGCACCGCCTGATTCTCTGAGGCGGTGGTGGATGTGTACGCCGTGATGTTCTTTCCATATGTGTCATCCGCCAAAGCGGTTTTAATGATCTCTGCGCTGGAGACAGTGATATCCGCTACATAGATGGCAGTGTCATATTCCTGATATTGTGTCACTGTGATGCTGTAGTCATCCGTCGTTGCTGTTCCAAGGCTCGTCCCGGACAGCCCGCCTGCAGAAGCTGTCTCCCCTGTCGCTGCGTCACTGTCTGCCATCGCTGCAGCTGTGCTTTCTGTATCTGCCGCAGCTGTGTTCGCTGCAGCTGTCACATCTGTACTCTCTGCATCTGCCTCCACTCCGCTCTCTGCAGCTGCCGCTGTTTCACTGTCATCTGACACCACATTCGTGCCTTCTGCACCTGCCGCAGCTGTCGCTGCTGTGTCTTCCGCGGCAGCTCTGCTCTCCAGTTCTGAGAACAGCGTACTGTCACTTGCCTTTACGGATGAGTAGGATGCCGGAATGATAAACGTGTCAAGCGCGACAAACATAGAGAAGGCTGTGACTGCTCCTCTTGCCCAGATTCCCCACCTTCTCTTTTTCCTTTTCATTCCACTTCTCCTTTTCCGCAAACCGGCAGATATCTTCCCGGCTTCATACTGCACGATGGCTTGTCTTTGAAGATGATCCATTTCTGCACAATCCAGCTCAGCGTGAAAAATGTAAGCTCGGTCACCAGCCTTGCCAGGTATCTGCTGACCCCTGCCTCTTCGACCAGGATATTCAGAAGAACTGTGTTTCCTGCAAGAATGGCAGCTGCCAGGATCGCGTACTGAAAAGCACTGACCGCAGCCTTTTCTGTTGACCGGAACACATATTTCCGATTGATGGTAAAGTTTACACTTGCACTCAGCACTCTGGCCAGGATGTTTGAAACGGTTACTGCGAATAAAGCCGGCGCCCCCATCCATCCCGCCATCGTCACAAGAGCCGCGTAAGTTCCGTAGTCTGTCAGAAAGCCGATCAGGGATGAAAGTCCGAACTTCACGACATCCGGGACCTTCAGAATGCACTTGTAGATGCGGATCGAATCCTTGACCGGGTCGAAATGGGAGGTCTCATTTCCATTGATATAAATTTTTGAGATCGAAATCTCCACGATCGGTCTCTTTTGATCCGCGAAGACAAGCAGCATATTCATCTCATATTCATAGCGGTCGCCAGGAATGTTTAACAGCGGCGGAACCAGCCTGTCAGAAAAGGCCCTCAGTCCAGTCTGTGTGTCATAGACAGACACACCTGTCCGGATCCGGAAAATCTGCCGCGTCAGGGTGTTTCCAAAGCGGGACCGAAGTGGCACCCGCACCTGTCCCGCATCGTCCCGCCGGCTTCCAAGAATCAGTGCTTCCGGCTGCTTTTCTGCCTCCAGGCAACACCGGACAGCATCTGCTGTCTTATGCTGCCCGTCCGCATCCACCGTCACCACGGTATAAGGCGGTTGATAACGCTGCTGAATATATCGAAGTCCATCTTTGAGGACAGTGCCTTTCCCGCGGTTTTTACTGTATGAAAGAACCGCTCCACAGGCGGCAGCCTCTTCGAACACACCATGGTAACGGCTGCCGCTGCCATCATTGACGATCACAACCTCAAACCCTGTCTCACGAAGTTCACGGGCAGTATGGATGAGTTTCAGATCCGGTTCAAATGCCGGAATTAACGCGATTCTCATAGAATCACCTCCGTTCCTTCTCCCGGTATATGGATGCTGGCGTCATCAGATTCCCTGTCCGCCCGTCTCTTCCCCCGCGGTGGGGGTACTTCCAGAATCTGCGTCTGTACCGTTGGAACCCTGATCACTCTTTTGCCTGTCCCCAGGTTCCATCTTCCCGAAAGTCTGGTTCCCAGAATCTATATTACTGGCTCCGGCATCTGTCTTCCCGGCGCTCTCATCCGTACTGCCGGACTCAGCATCTGTTTCATCCGTGCTCCCGGAATTTGCGTCCGTGTCTCCGGGATGCTGATTCCCTGGTCCAAAGCCACCAGGGGCCATGCCTTGTTTGCCCATGCCACCCTTGCCCATGCCGCCCATTCCGCCTCCGAACTGGTTGGTCAGCTCTGTCACCTCTTCGCCGTTTACAACGACGGTTCCGCCATTCAGCGTCCCGGTCCCGTCGTAGTCAAATGGAGAATTGCACTCGATCGAGATGTTTCCGCCATTGATAGTGAGCTCGCCATTGGAATCAATTCCATCTGTATCGCCTGATCCCATCTTGATAGACAGAGTTCCGCCATTGATCTCAACCTGCACTTCGTTTTTGTCGCTGTTTGCTGCGGCGTTGATTCCATCATCGCTTGCACTGATCTCAAATGTACCGCCATCAATCCGGACATACGTGCTCTCCATACCCTCCTTCGCATCGATTGTGAAGGTTCCGTCACAGATGGCCGTCGAATCATTGGATTCCAGTCCCTTTCCAGATGTCGTTATGTTGTTATCCCGCATTTTATCTGGTCCTAAACCATACCACATTCAATCAAATTAAAAAGAGGCACAGCATAAATTATTCTGATGGATTTTACATCGGATTGCTTTATGCCGTG